>NZ_LVYZ01000047.1:0-90397 GCF_001909095.1 Paenibacillus sp. P46E | reverse complement strand
GGCAGGGGGGAGTTCGGGGGATTGATTTGGGGTTCAATGCCTGGGGTGGTCTTCACGGGGGATTGTATTTCCCCTGGGATCTCGACATGCTGGTGAAACAAAAAGTGCTGGAGATCGAGCGTATGGACCGCTATGATCTTCAGCATTTTATTTTGGAGGGCGGGGCGGTCCATGTGGATGGTGAAGGCACACTGCTGACCACCGGGCAATGCCTGCTGCACAAGAACCGCAATCCGCATCTGACGAAGCGGCAGATGGAGAAGCTTTTACGGGATCACCTGAATATTACAAAAATTATCTGGCTGCCCCAGGGTCTGTACAGCGATGAGACAGATGGTCATATTGATGAGGTGGCGGCTTTTGTGAAGCCTGGAGAAGTGGTGATGAGCTGGACGGATGACCCGGATGACCCGCAGTATGAAGTGCTGGGCAGGGCCTATGAAATATTGAGCCGGGAGAGGGACGCCAGGGGCCGCAGACTGAAGATTCACCGGCTGCATCTCCCGGACCGGCTGATGATAACGGACGAAGAAGCGCGGCGGATTGACAAGGCCCATCACAGCTACTACCGTGGAGCAGGCACTGTTTTTGCGGCAACCTATGTGAATTTCTATATCTGCAACGGCGGCGTGATCGTTCCCGCTTTTGGCGACCCGAGGGATGCAGAGGCACTGCGTACACTCAGCGGTGTATTCAAGGACCGCAGGGTGGTGCAGATCAATACGCGGGAAATCGCCCTCGGAGGCGGTAATATTCACTGCATCACCCAGCAGCAGCCAAGAGGGTGGTGAAGCTCTGCTGCTTAGTTATAGTAGATTTCTGGACGGCCCTGTTGGCCGTTTCTTTGTGTTGACATCCCTATCTGACTGTATTAATAATAGTAGTACAGTTAATACACTGAGATGCTTGCCAGAAGACAGCATACGAAAGGAGGACTGTCATGTTCGAATTGGACGTCCGCAGCCGCAAGCCGATCTATGAACAGTTGACCGATAAGGTCAAAGAGATGATCATGCACGGAATTCTGCGGGCAGATGATCAGCTTCCATCCGTAAGAACCTTATCCTCACAGCTTACAGTGAATCCCAATACGATTCAAAAAGCATACAGGGAGCTGGAGCGTGAAGGCTATATCTATTCTCTGCAGGGCAAGGGAAGCTTTATAGCACCTTCGCAACAAGGGCAGAACGAGAGCAAAAGAGCGGAGCTTCGGGAGGAATTGCTGCGCCTGATGGCGGAAGCAGTCTATCTGGGATTCACAGAAAGTGAGATAGGAGCGCTGTACCGTCAGGTGCTGGAGCACAGAGAGGGAGGGGAGAACCCATGATCGAGATTCGCGGAGTCAGCAAGAGCTTTCAAGGTGAAAAGGCTGTGGACCGCCTGTCGCTGACCGTACATAAAGCAGCTATTTATGGACTGCTGGGCTCCAATGGTGCCGGAAAAACCACGCTGCTGAAGACACTTGCGGGCATCTACCGGGCCGATGAGGGGACGGTTCAGATTGGGGGCAAACCGGTGTTTGAGAACCCGGAGGTGAAGCAAAGCCTAATCTTTATGCCGGACAGCCCTTACTTCTTCCCGCAGGCGTCGGTCAACAGCATGGCGGCCTACTACCGCTCGATTTATCCGGGGTGGAGTGACAAGCGTTTTGAGGAGCTGGGGACAGTGTTCCGGCTGGATACGGCACGCAAGCTAAGCCGCTTCTCGAAGGGGATGCAGCGCCAGGCGGCGTTCTGGCTCGCGCTAAGCTGTACACCCGATGTGCTCATCATGGATGAGCCGATTGACGGGCTGGACCCGGTGATGCGCCGGCAGATCAAAAATCTGCTGTTTCAGGAAGTCGCTGAGCGGGAGCTCACTGTGCTGATCTCTTCACATAATCTGCGGGAGATTGAGGATCTGTGCGATCATGTCGGCATTATGCACGGCGGCCGGATGCTGGTTGAGAAGGATCTCGATGACCTGAAGGCGGACACGCACAAGATTCAGGTGGCTTTCCGGGATGAGCGTCATGCGGCGGCACTGGCGGCCAAGCTGCAAATTCTCCATCAAGAGCAGCGGGGCAGCGTGAATCTCTATATCGTAAAAGGCGACCGGGAGCGGATTTCGCAAGCTTTTCATGTCTATGAGCCGTATGTGTTCGATCTGCTTCCCTTGACGCTGGAGGAAATCTTTATTTATGAAATGGGGGATGCCGGGTATGACGCACAGCCGATACTTCTTTAACAGCGGTGTAATCCGCCAGAATGTGCGCCAGCACGGCTGGATCGGAATCATCTATACCCTGGGCCTGTTATTTTCACTCCCGTTGCAGCTGTTCATGAGCGGTAATTCAGGTACACAGCCCCAGAAGGTGGATAATCTGTTCCGCGTAGCAGGAGATATTCAGGTGCTGTTCATCGTCGTTCTTCCTGTAGCTGCAGGCTTGTTCGTGTTCCGCTACCTGCAGTCCAAAATGGCCTCCGATCTGTGGCATAGCCTTCCGCTGCGGAGGGAGCATCTGCTTACTGCCCATATGGCGAGCGGACTCGGCCTTCTGCTGCTTCCGGTCTGGCTGACGGCAGCGGTTACCGCAATCGTGACTCCGCTGGGCGGCAATATGTACATCTATTCTGGTGCAGATATTTGGAATTGGTGCCTGATCGTCAGTGTTCTTACCCTGTTCCTTTTTGTGTTCAGCACCTTTGTTGGCATATGCACGGGGCAAACGGTGCTCCAGGGAATAATCATTTATATTCTGCTCATTCTTCCGGCAGCATTGTTTCAGCTGGTCAATTTACATTTGGATACGTACCTGTATGGCTACCCGCAATGGTCCGGGTCCAGCGACAGTCTGTACATCTGGTCACCGCTGCTCCGTCTCCTCACTTATACAAATGAAATCTTCAGCGTAGCGGAGCTATGCATTTACGCGGCACTGTCGGTTGTGTTCATCGCCTTATCCTTTGTGCTGTATCGAAATCGCCATGGGGAGAAGACAGGGCAGGCCATTGCCTTCACCTACTTCAATCCACTATTCAAAGCGGGTGTCATGCTCTGCGCCATGCTTCTCTCGGGAACTTATTTTACCTCTGTGAAACCTCATCAGCTGGGCTGGATGTTCTGCGGTTATATTACTGGGGCTATACTGGGCTATATTGCTTCGGAGATGATTATCCGTAAAACCTGGCAGATCCTAACGTGTAAAGTGCCAATGGAGTTTGCAATGTATGGAATTCTGCTGGGTTTGCTGCTCTACATTCCGGTATCCGGATTAACCGGATATGAGAACCGGGTGCCTGCGGGGGAACACGTCACGGGGGTGTATGCAGGGAGCAAATACCAGATGTACAATGACGATTCCTATCCGCGGATATACAGTTTCAGTGCAAGCGTAGATTCGTCCGGCGTGAATCAAGATCCTCCTTTGGCTAAGCCGGATTTCTACACTACCGATAAACAGTACATCGAAGCTGTACGAAGACTTCATCATGCGCTTGTAATGATGCGGCCAACGAATCAGGATTCAGTGAGACACTATTCTCCTGGAGCCAGAATGTTCACTCTTGCCTATCAACTGGACAACGGGCGCAAGCTGGTGCGGCAGTACTGGATTCCGGGTGAGGGATTTGAGCCGGAGATGAAGTCGGTGATGGAAAGCAAGGGCTTCAAACAGAATGAATATACGCTTTATCAACTGGATGAAGACATAGAAAGCATCCGCCTTGGCTCCAATTATACCAATAAAGCTGTTAGCATCTCTGATCCACAGGAGGTTAAGGAATTTACCGGGCTATTGAAGCAGGAAATTTTGAACATGAGCTATGAAGATCAGACTGGCGACCAGAAGTCGATCGCTACTATACAGATGAACAGCAAGCCGAACCATATAGGGTATGGTTTTTATTATGACTTCGACTGGAAGCCTTCCTTTCATGAGCTGGAGAACTGGCTCGTTCAGAAGGGATATGCGGATAAGGTCCGTTCTACAGCACAAGATGTCATCTCCGCTGAACTGATCCAAGATGATTATGCCGGCAAGCTCCCTGAAGAGACTAGGTTTGACGCTGAACAACATGTGAAGCTGGCACGCAGTGAGAACCGTGCTGTTATCGTTAAGGGTGCGACAGAGATTAACGATATTCTGAGCCGCCAGCGCAATTTTACAGGCAAGAATGGCGATTATCTGGTAAAGCTGGTCTATAAAGGCGGATTCATAGATTATGCTTCGCTGCATGAAGAAGACTTAACGCCAGGCCTTAAAGCACTTATTCCCTAGAACTGGGTTGACAGAACCTGGAACCGTGGATTATGCTTTTGGAAATATTATCATGCCCACATCGCTAAGCGTATGCTTACGAAGTAATGCTAACCAAACTTTTAGGAGGTCAGGACAGATGAATGAACAAGGAAAACTATCGTACCCGAATCTTGTCCATTTGTTTCCCGTTTATCTGTCCGCCTCGTTCGGCAGGCTGGCCCTAGCAGCGGTTGATTCATTTCCGGCAGCAGCAAGTGATCTTGTTCACGGGAAGTAATTTGCCTGAATATGCATGAGGCGAAAGCATGGCCATGGACGATGGAGTCCATGGCCTTTTTTGACTTTTTATCTTGAAAAAGATTGGGGGAGATACATCATGTCTGAAATTCATGAATCCATTATCCGCGAGCTTCGCGCTATCGAATCCGAGGAGGATGTCCGTATCCTGTACGCTTGTGAGTCCGGCAGCAGGGCCTGGGGTTTCCCTTCCAAAGACAGCGACTATGATGTGCGGTTCCTTTACCTGCGCCGCCCGGAAGCTTATCTCTCAATCTTCGGGCAGCGGGATGTCATTGAGCGTCCAATCAGTGACTTGCTGGATATTAACGGATGGGATCTGAAGAAAGGGCTGACCCTTTTCCGCAAATCCAACCCGCCGCTCCTGGAGTGGCTGCAATCCCCGATTCGTTATGAAGAGAACTATACCGTAGCAGACAGAATCCGCCGCTTGTCGCCGCTTGGATTTTCGCCCAAATCCTGCATTTACCATTATCTGAATATGGCCCGCGGGAATTACCGGACTTACCTTCAGGGCAGCGAGGTTAAGATCAAGAAGTATTTTTACGTTCTCCGGCCAATGCTGGCATGTGCCTGGATTGAGAAGTATCAGGAGGTGCCCCCTCTGGAGTTCACAGTGCTGGTAAAAGACCTGATTCCGGAAGGAACGGAGCTGAGAGAAACGGTCGATAGGCTGCTGGTCCGCAAAATGTCAGGTGATGAACTGAACCTGGAGCCTCGGCTTGCGTGTATTAACAACTATCTGGAGGAGCAGATCAGCCATTTTGAAGAAGCGGCGGTCCGGTTTGGACCAGGAAACGGGGTAGAGGATCACGTGCTGGATGAACTGTTCCGTTCCGCATTGCTTGAGGTGTGGGGCGGAGAAAGCCGCTGGACCCCGTAGGGAGAATATCAAGTGACGTAGAAGGAGAGATGGGCGCTATGCATTTAACAATTAGAGCAACGGGTGCGGGTGCGGGCATGCTGTCCCACCTGCTGGCCAAGAATCCCAGTAACCTGTATGAACGGATGGAAAAAGATTCGCGCGTGCGAATTGTCTTTACCGCCTTTTCCGAGGAGGAAACCGAGGCAGTCATTTATGTCACGCCGGATCCGGTTGAGCTGGTAAAAGGCGATTCTTCGGCGCACAATGATATTACGCAGTATATTAACGATCGTGAATTTGTGGTGAGCAGCCTGTTCTGTACTTACATCCGTTCCGCGCTGGGTACTGCACTGAACGGCAAGACGAAGGAAGCTTATGTGCCGTGGGTGGGACGGAAGCTGAATCTGGAGCTGGCCTTAGGCCCTATAGCATCTAATTTGCCGGACCGTACGCTTACGGAGCTGTTCACCGCTCTTGGCTATGAGGTGCTGCTGGAACGGGGCGATGCCGGTTATGCCTTTGATCTGAAGAGCCGAAGCTCTGTCCGGTATATCCGGCTGAAAGGCATAGAGACGCTGCAAACAGCCCTCCGGCAGCTGTTCGTGCTAATCCCAGCGCTGGATGACTACAAGCATTACTACATCAGTGATGACGAGGTGGACAAAATCAGGCGCTACGGAGAGGGGTGGCTGGAGGATCACCCGCAGCGCGGGCTGATTCTGAAGCGCACTCTGCGCTTTGCCGGCGCGATCAAGCAGTATGAAGGATGGATGACCAGAGATGACAAGCAGATAGAGAATCGCACGCCGAACGCAGCCTTAGCCGCGGTGACAGCGGAAGACGTATCCCCGGTTGCACTGGGATCAGACGCCTCTATGGAAGCTGCCGAAGCGCCCAAAGTCAGACTGAATGATCTGCGTTATGCTGCGATCGCAGAGATCGTCGAGGGCCTTGTATCCAGGCGCAGAATTGTTGATTTCGGTTCCGGTGAAGGGAAGCTCTCGGCGAGGCTCGGAAGTGTGCCCGGGGTGCATGAGATCAAGGCGGTGGAGCCCTCTGCCTCAGCGCAGCTGCGGGCGATGGACCGCTTCGCCAAGATGGTAGGTAAGTCCGGTGTTACTGTGCCTGAGCCGGTGACAGGATCACTTTTCTATTACGATGAATCGCTGCGGGGCAAGGATGTAATGATTCTCTGCGAGGTCATCGAGCATATCGATGAATACCGGCTTGGCCGGGTGATGGATACGATTTTTCACGAATATGCCCCGGGTACACTGATTATTACTACGCCGAACAAGGAATATAACGCAGTGTATGAGATGGATCAGGAGGAGATGCGCCATGGGGATCACCGCTTTGAGTGGAGCCGGGAGGCTTTTGCTGCTTGGTGTTCCCGCTGGACCCCGATCTATAATTATTCTGCAGAACTAAAGGGTGTAGGCGAGTTCGATCTGAATTATGGTTACCCGACGCAGATGGCCATATTTACGAAGGGGGAAGCGTTGTAATGACGGACAGACAAGAAGGGCAGCGGGTGATTCCGTTTCCGCATGGAGGCATTATTGTGCTCGTCGGGCCCTCAAACAGCGGCAAAACCACTCTGCTTCACAGACTCGTGCAAGAGGGCGTACTACTGCAGACAGAGATCGTTTCTTCCGATGAATACCGGACACTTGTAGGTGATGTTGAATATATCGACTGGAAAGGACACTCCCGGGAGGCGGCCGATATCCTCTACAATGATTACCAGCTGCTGTCTAAGCTGGCTTTTGAGGCGATGAATACTGTTGTGTCCATGCGCTCCCGCCTGGGCAAGCTGACAGTGGTGGATGCGACACATCTGCAGCCGGAATACCGCAGGAAATATATCGATTTGGCAGCAGCCTATGATATTCCTTGTACCGCCTGGATTCTGGATCTTCCGGAGCAGACCTTGCTTGAGCGGGACCGAAATCGGGACCAGCCGCGCGGCAGACAGCGTGTGAAGCAGCAGTTCGTCCAGTTCAAACGTTCACTACGCGGATTGCGTGATGAAGGCTTCGACTTCACCTATATGCTCAAAGAAACGGAAACTGTGCAGTTTACCCGCAAAACGAACCCGCTGGTCGTTGAAATTGGCAATGGGATCGATGTGATCGGAGATATTCACGGCTGTTATGACGAAATGCTGGAGCTGCTGGGACAGCTGGGCTATGTACCGGATGATGCCGGACTCTACCGGCATCCTGATAGCAGGATGCTGATCTCCGTAGGGGATGTAATGAGCCGGGGGCCGAAATCGCTGGATACGATGAGATTCTGGAAAAGGCACTGCGATGCCGGAATCGCCCGCATGATCGACAGCAACCATGGCTGGAAGATTGCCCGCTACCTCAGCGGCCGTAAGGTAACCCTGGGCCATGGTGATGAGAATATTGCGGTGGAGTTTGCCCAACTTGCAAGTGAATCCGGTGAAAAAGCAGCCGATATGCTGAGGGAAGAGCTGAAGCAATTTCTTCTGTCTGCCCCGAGCCATCTGGTCTTGTGCCATGAGGGTGTACGTCGTGTAGTGGTTGCCCATGCCGGAATCCGGGATGAATATATCGGCAAACAGTCCAGACGGATACAGGATTTCTGCCGCTATGGAGATACTGACGGTATGGAGGCTTCAGGAGCCCCTGTCCGCAAGGAATGGTACGTAGAGCACGAATCGGGAGAGCTGATTATCTGGGGGCATGACCCAAGGCCATACCCGACAGTGGTGAAGGATACGGTCAACATTGATCAGGGTGCGGTATTTGGAGGCTCATTAACGGCCTACCGCTACCCTGAGCAGCAGTTTGTCGGCGTCAAGGCATATAGGGATTATGCGCAGGACCCGGACAGTCCCCTGATCCGCTGGGAACGCGGGAGGTTCTCACCCCCTAATCTGCGAAAGCTTGTGGAAGGATATTCTGTCATGACGGAGGCTTATGGCGAAATTTCTGTGCGCGGTGAATTTGTAAAAGCCGCAATAGACACGGTATCTCATTTCACTGTTCCTATGGAGGAACTTATCTACATTCCGCCAACAATGAGTCCGTCACCGGCAGTGTCTGCCGATGAAGCTTACCTGGAGCACCCGCGTGAAGCGATCGCCTACTTCCGCTCGCAGGGCGTGAGGACGATGGTTGCGGAGAAAAAACACATGGGCAGCCGCGCAGTTCTGCTGCTGTTCCGGGATGAAGCTGCTGCTGTGCCTTATGTGGGACGTGAAGTACTCGGTACGATTTACACCCGTACCGGCAGGGCCTTTTTTGACAAGGATACCGAAGCGGAAGTGCTGTCCCGGCTGAATGCAGATTTGCACCAAGCTGATTACTGGGACTGCCATAATACGGACCTGCTGCTGCTCGATGCCGAAATTATCCCTTGGAATCTGAAGGCGCGTGAGCTGATCGCCACCCAGTATGCCCATGTCGCCGAAGCTGCTGCTATGGATCGCGAGCATGTTCTGGAGAAGCTGCGCGAAGCTGAGATTGCCGGACGTGATGTGTCGGGCTGGGTGCAGGAGATGGAGGGTAAGCTGAAGAACGCCCGTGTATTCCGCGAAGCTTTTCAGCAGTACTGCTGGGATACAAACGGCCTTGCCGGCGTCCGGATTGCCCCGTTCCATACGCTGGCGCACAGCGGGCAGAGCTTTTTTGACCATAGCCATATCTGGCACATGGAGCATAGCCGCGAGCTTGCCGGGTTGTCACCGCTCTTTATGGAGACAGAATACCGGACGATCACCAGTGAAGCAGACGAAGCAGACGTCATCCGCTGGTGGGAGGAGCTGACAGAGGACGGACATGAAGGCATCGTGATCAAGCCGGAGACCTTCATTGCCCGTAACGGCAGATCGATCATTCAGCCTGCCATCAAGGTCAGGGGCCGCAAATACCTGCACATTATCTATGGCATCGATTATCTGCAGCCGGACAATCTGTCCCGGCTCAAGCTGCGCAAAACCAGCAAAAAAGAGCGCCACGCCCTAATGGAATGCGCTCTGAGCGTAGAATCTGTGGAACGCTTTATCCGCAAAGAGCCACTGGAGCGCGTGCATGAATGTGTGCTTGCCGCCCTTTCACTCGAATCCGATCCGGTGGACCCGCGGCTCTAAACGGAGAGCAGTGAAGAGAGAACAAATGAGGTGTAACAAATGTTGAACCAAGCTGCTGAGGTTTCACTCAGCAAATTCATGACCAAGCTGCTCCGGCATACCCCGTCAGCGTATGGGTTACTCCTTGATCCTGAGGACGGCTCCTGCCTGCTGGAGGATCTGCTGAGTGTCATCCATGCTGCCCCGAAATGGGCCGGCATCACTGCAGAGGATATCCGTCAGGTTGTCCGAAACAGCGAGAAGCAGCGCTTTGCCATTGAAGGCGAGCGTATAAAAGCGCGGTATGGGCACAGTCATGCCAAGCTTGCATACGAGCCGGGAACCCCGCCTCCTGTGCTGTATCATGGCACTAATCAATCTGCATTGTCCGCGATCCTGAAAGAAGGCCTGAAGCCGATGGGGAGGCAGTATGTACACTTGTCAGAGGGGCTCCATTTTGCCAGCTTGGCCGGGAGCCGCAGAGGCAGGCTGGTTCTGCTGAGCGTGGATACGGTTAAGGCTGTGCATTTGGGAGTAACCTTCTATTATGCGGGTAATGAGGTATGGCTGGCGGAGCCGGTTCCACCTGCTTGCATTGCCTTGCGGGAAGAAGAATAAACGGGTACCGCCAGTTTCCAGCTTTATAGGAGGGATGTCCCATGGGTGAAGTGCCGGATCACCTCGACCACGGCTTGCAAATTGTATTTATCGGCTTCAATCCCAGTCTCCGTTCCGGAGAGCTGGGGCATCATTATGCCAATCCGCGCAATCATTTCTGGCGCATTCTTGAACACTCCGGCCTGACGCCGCGCCTCTATGATGCCTCGGAGGACGGAGAACTGCTCCGGCTAGGCTTGGGCTTCACTAACATCGTTGCCCGACCGACACGTGGAGCGGAGGACATTACCCGTGAGGAATATGCGGAGGGACGTCAGATTCTCCGGGACAAGCTTACACGCTACCGCCCGGAGATCGCCTGTTTTGTAGGCAAGGGGGTCTATACGGAATTTAGCCGCAGAGCAAAGGCGGACTGGGGGTTTCAGGAGGAACAGCCCCCGATCGTGGATGGCGTGAGGGAATTCGTGGCGCCTTCGTCCAGTGGTTTGGTACGAATGCCCATGCCGGAGATCGTGGCTATTTACCACAGGCTGTATGAGTATATTCAGGAAAATACTTAATTCCACCCTCAAACCGGAAACGGGCAAAACAAAGGTAAAAGTGCTCTTAATTCCGCCCCTCTGGCCAGAAATGGGCAAAACAACGGCAGAAATGCTCTTAATTCCGCCCCTCTGACCGGAAATGGGCAAAACAAAGGTAAAAGTGCACTTAATTCCGCCCTCCCTGGCGCAGACCGGTAAATGTACTTGTTCACACTGCGCAGATCACTTTGTCTACCGGCATGTATTGCTCATTAGGCAGGTTGGCACTCAACACAAAAACACCCTTGAACATCAAGGGTGTTTTGCTGTAATACTGTGCCCTTACTCCTACCATTCCCAGTCCGCGTCAGGTCTGGATCAGCAGCAGAATGATTGAGGAGAGCGACAGGCAGACGCTGGCCAGATAAAGGACGGCAACAACCTGCTTCTGGTTCAATCCGGCTTTGAGCAGACGGTAATGAACCTGGGTCGCATCGGCTTGATAAATGGACTTGCCTTGCACGAACCGTTTGATGACGACAAACAAATTGTCGAAGATCGGTACGCCCAGTGCGAGAATCGGGATGAACAGCGACAAGACCGTTGCCTGCTTGAATGCACCGTCCAGTGCAATTACAGCCAGGATATAGCCGAGAAAGGTAGCGCCTGCGTCACCCATGAAAATTTTGGCCGGGGCCTTGTTGTAACGCAGATAGGCAATGGTTACCCCCACTAGAGTAATTGCCATCATGGCTGAGGCGGATTGACCTTTGGCCAAAGCGACCACAAATAGGGTTACTGCGGAAATGGCCGTCAGCCCTCCCGCCAGACCGTCCATACCGTCCGAGAAATTTATCACAGTCGTCACGCCGAAGATCCAGAGAATGGTAAGCACAAATTGCAGGATGACCGGCAGCGAGATATAATCCCCGGAGAAGGGGTTGAAGAATCCGGTGAAGGCATTGCCTGACAGAAAGACCAGAATCGCAGCCGCGATCTGGACAATGAACTTCGGCAGCGCCGGGAAGTCCTTGCCCTTGGTTTTGTACCAGTCATCGATGGTGCCTATGGTCAGCAGGAGCACACCGCCAATGAACAGGGCAAGTGTACTTAGCGAGAAATCACGGGTAAACAGCAGGAATGTAATGAAAAATCCGATGAATATCGCATAGCTGGCTGTTAGCGGAATGGGCTCCCTATGTATTTTGCGCTCGACATCCTGCCGGGGTTTGTCCACAAAATCGAGCCTGAAAGCAAGCCTGCCAAGCGGAGGAATAAGCAAATAGACGATGCAGAAGGACACCAGAAACGCTAGAACATAAAAAATGACAATCACCGCCGTTACATTTTTTGAGTGAGTCTCTCTGAATTATATCGCAGATGGCAGGTGCTTGTCGACGAGACTCGAAATAGGAGGGAATATGGGAATATGAAATACGAGGTCATTTTATTTGATGCCGATGATACCCTGTTTGACTATGGGATGGCTGAGAGCAAGGCGCTGTACAATGCTTTTGTCCATTTTGGCCTGCCTACGGGTGCCGAGGATTATGCTGCAAGCTACCAAGAAATTAACAGGGCACTGTGGAAGGACCTGGAGCAAGGACGGACCACATCTGCTGTGCTGCGGGTTGAACGGTTCAACCGGTTGTTTGCCGCACATAAGCTCGAACTGAGTCCTGAAGCATTTAGTGAAGCCTATTTAAAGTTTCTGGGTGAGGGGACGTACCTGATCCAGGGGGCGGTGGAGCTCTGTCAGGAATTGAACGGGTACAGACTTGCGGTTATCACCAATGGGATCAAGGATGTTCAGCTGTCCAGAATTCAGGGCTCGCCGCTGAGCGATACCTTTGAGCAGATCATTATTTCCGAGGAGACAGGCTATCAGAAGCCGGAAGCGGGGATTTTTGATTATGCTTTTAACAAGCTGGGGATCTCTGACCGGAGCAAAGTGCTGATCGTCGGTGATTCGCTGACCTCGGATATTAAGGGTGGAATGGACTATGGCATCGACACCTGCTGGTTTAACCCTTTGGGCAAAGAAGGCGTTCCGGGTATTCATCCGACCTATGAGATCCGGGAGCTGTCCGGGCTTCTGGAGATTATCCGCTAATTCCAAACGATACAATCCTGAGGTTGAAAAGTTTTCCGGGTGTTAAATATATTAAGATGCAATACTCATACTCTGTCATCAATTCTATATGGGGAGAGGATCAATATGAACAAAAAATGGCTGATAGCCGCTGTCGTTGCAGGTATGACGATAACCGGATCGGCAGGTGTCTATGCGGGAGCCAAGCTGGAGCAGATCAAAGCCTATCTGAATCACAGTATTGGGGTTGTGGTGGATGGCACCCCTTATTGGCTGAAAGACGGGAACGGTAAAACCCTAACGCCTATCACCTACGAAGGCATTACGTATTTGCCGGTCCGTTCGATCGCCGGTGCCCTGAAAGTACCGATAACTTATGATGCCGCGAACTATAAAGTGAGAATTGGCAGCGGTGCCGAGACAGGTGGAGCCACGGGAACAGGTGCTGGGACGGCCACTCCTCCAGTAGAAAGCACAGTGCGGCCGGTGAACCTGCCGAAGGATTTCCCGATTCCGGAGGATGCCCTGATTGCAGCTACATTGGATACGGATGCGGACGGGGTGAAGAAGGTGGCGTTCACCTACTCCACGCAGGAGACCTTGGAAACGATGGGCTTTGTGTATAGTGAATATGTGCGGATCAAACGGCTGGAGAATGCCTCCCAGACCATAAGCGCCACTACGGTCCGAATCTCAGGCAGACTGGGCGGAACAAGCCCGTTGTCCATCACCGGCAAGGCTTCAACCGCGCGTCCGGGCTTCAATATCTTCACCATCACTTTCTCGGAGAGCTGATCATCCCTATTGTTCACAAAAAAAACAGCTGCGCCTTCTGAAGGTCGCAGCTGTTGCAGTAGTAATTCCCTTGCTGAGTTGGTCTTCCAGAACCGCAGCGGAGTGCAGCCCCTTTGCAAGCTGTGCAGGTTCCAGCCGAATTAGTGGATTAAGCTTGCTGCCGTGTATCCAGCGGCTTCAGGTGCGCTTCAATCTGCTCGCGCTTGGCTTCGAGGAAAGGCGGCAGGGCCAGGGATTCGCCCAGATGCTCAATATCCTCATCCGTGGCAAAGCCCGGGCCGTCCGTTGCCAGCTCGAACAGGATTCCGCTCGGCTCACGGAAATACAGGGAGCGGAAATAGAAGCGGTCCACGAAACCAGAGTTCGGGAGGGAGTAGCTGCTGATCCGCTCGATCCACTGCTTCAGCTCTTCGGCGTTATCTACGCGGAAGGCCACGTGATGAACACCGCCGCGTCCGAGCCGCTCCTGGGGCAGATCTTTGCGTTCTTCCAGATGGATTTCGGAGCCGGAGCCGCCTTCGCCGGTCTCGAATACAATGACATCCGGCTGCCCGGCAACCGAGGAAGGATAGCTGCCTTTACGGCGGAACCCGAGCAGATCCACTAGCACTTTTGCGGAAGACTCTGCCGTCTCAACGGTCAAATGGACCGGACCCAGACCGAGAATGCCGTACTCTGCCGGAACCGGACTTTTAGCCCAAGGCTTGCCGCCTGCAACACCCTGATTATGCTCATCCGATACAAGAATCAGACGTTGCCCCTCATGATCCCGGAAGGATAGCGTTTGGCGTCCTCCGCGGTCTGTGATCTCATCATGCTCCACCTGGAACTCCGTCAGCCGCTGGGACCAATACTCAAGCGACTTATCGTCCGGCACCCGGAGCGACAGTGCGGAAATACTGTTATTACCATCGCGGTTGCGGCCTGCGTTCGGAATTTCGAAGAAGGTGACTTCCGTACCGGGATTGCCTACTTCATCCCCGTAGAACAGATGGTAGACGGAGATATCATCCTGGTTGACTGTTTTTTTGATCAGACGCAGTCCGAGCACCTCGGTGTAGAATTTGAAGTTTTCAGGGGCTCTGGCGGTTAGGGCGGATACATGGTGAAGTCCTTTTAATGTTAAACTCATGGTAGTTCCTCCTCAAAGGTATGGGGTTGAAGTGCTGGAAAACAGGTATATTGTGAATGAAAAATAAAGTATATAGTTATTATTAAGTTACTTACATTTTAATAGTAAAATCTAAAATTAGCAAGTGTGAATTTCATTCCATTGAAATACAACGATCTGTAGGTTCTGACTAGAAACAATCCTTCTATTCTTGGAGGAGGAGGAAGCTGCCTCTATCAGAGGAGGGTTAACCCTTCTCTTCTTATCTGCAAAGGAGAGCGATATGATACATACACAAATTAGCTTGATGGAGCAGCTGAAAGGAATGGGGATTGATCCGCAGGGGACATTACTCGTCCATTCTTCGCTGAAGAGTATCGGGGAAGTCCAAGGAGGTGCAGACACTGTACTGGATGCGCTCTCTGCCTATATGCAACCAGGTCTTTTGGTCCTCCCTACGCATACCTGGTCTTATATCCATGCGGATAATCCGCGATTCTCCGTCCAGGAGTCCCCTTCTTGTGTCGGCATTCTGCCTGAGCTCTTCCGGAGGCGGGCGGACGTTATCCGCTCGTGGCATCCGACCCATTCTGTAGCAGCATTGGGTAAGGATGCGGCTGCATTCACCGCCGGTGATGAGCGCTGGGACACGCCATGTGCCCGCGGTTCCGTCTATGGCAAACTTCTGGACCGCCAGGCGGACATTATGCTGCTTGGTGTGGATTTGCGGCGGAATACCTTCATCCACGGAATTGAAGAATGGCTCGATATTCCCGGCAGAATGACGGATGAGCCTGAGCAACTGTATACCGTGACACCCGGCGGGGAAGAGCTCCCGGTTCCTTCACGCAGGCACTGCGGACTCTCCTGGTCGCAGCATTTCTGGAAGGTAGAGCGGGTACTTGAGCAAGGCGGGGCATTGCGCAGAGGCCGTTTTGGAGATGCGCCTGTGATGATCTGCGGGACAGTGGCAACAACGGATATTCTAAGCCGTATGCTGCGCAGCAATCCGGATCTCTTCTCAGACAATGAACCCTTGGATGATTTAGAGGTGCCCGGGCCGCTGCCCAAGACCAAGCGGGTCGTTCCGGATTGACTGCGCACCAGATGTGCCTCCTTGGCTTAGTCAAATAGGTAATGAATTTCAGGTTCTTGTCCGCAATCTGGCGGGCAGCTATCAATGTATGGTATATTATTCTCACAAAAAACATAGTAAGGAGATTGGAAATGGAAAAAACTTTGATTTTTGGACACAAAAATCCGGATACGGATACTATCTGTTCGGCTATTGCTTATGCGGCATTGAAGAAGGAACTGGGCTGGGATGCTGAGCCGGTTCGTCTCGGCGAAGTCAGCGGCGAAACTCAGTATGCGCTGGACCACTTCGGCGTGCAGGCTCCGCGCCTGGTTGAGAATGTAGCAAGCGAAGCTAAACAGGTCATTCTGGTTGACCATAACGAACGCCAGCAAAGTGCGAATGATATCGATCAGGTCCGTGTGGTCGAGGTTATTGACCACCACCGGATCGCTAATTTTGAAACGGCTCATCCGCTGTACTACCGTGCTGAACCCGTAGGCTGCACAGCAACGATCCTTAACAAGCTGTACAAAGAAAACGGAGTAGCTGTTCCAAAGGATATCGCCGGTCTGATGCTGTCTGCCATCATTTCCGACTCCCTGCTGTTCAAATCTCCGACCTGCACCGAGCAGGATGTAGCGGCTGCGCGCGAGCTGGCGGCCATCGCCGGTGTTGACGCTGACAGCTACGGTCTTGCCATGCTCAAGGCGGGTGCCGATCTAAGCGACAAGAGTATCGCCCAACTGATCTCTCTGGATGCCAAGGAATTCAAAATGGGTGAATACAAGGTGGAGATTGCCCAGGTAAACGCTGTAGATGTGAACGATGTGCTCTCCAAACAAGCTGAACTGGAAGCAGCCTTGACTGCCATCATTGATGACAAAGGCCTGGATCTTTTCCTGTTCGTAGTTACAGATATCCTGAACAATGATTCCGTAGGTTTGGCCCTGGGCCGTGTGGCAGGTGCAGTTGAGCAGGCTTACAATGTGAAGCTGGACGACAACAAAGCTGTTCTGAAGGGTGTCGTTTCCCGTAAATCACAGATCGTTCCAGTTCTGACTGAAACCATTGCCAAGCTGTAACAGACAGGCCTGGTAAGCGGAGTTATTCAGCAATTTATTGGATAGAGTTATGACACAGCCCGGCTGTGCGCCTTCTTTACGGAAGGCGCGCAGCCGGTTTTTGTATATCTGGGCTTTCTCAGCAACTTATTTCCATTTGCGCGGTATAATCAGCAGGGAACAAATTAGAGGGGGAGAATGTATGGGGACAATGAAAAAGCTTATTTTTTCCACACTATGCCTGATGGTGATATCAGGTGGTACCCTGCTGTATGCGGCTTCGGGCAAATCGGATATCGCGGTCTACCTGAATAATGTGCTGCAGAAGCAGTCGGGGCTGTTGTCGGAAGGAGAGCCTTATCTGTCCATCGAGCAACTCCCTGAGAACCTGCACGCGGTATTATCCTGGGATGAATCTGCCAAGGAGGTGCGAATCTATAAGCCCAACGTCAACATGGTCCTGCTCGATGATCAGGGGAAGATCTTTGGCAAGGTGAGAAGTGCGGAAAGCAGCACATTCTCCGTTCTTGTGCAGGTGGATCATCTTAAGACCGAAATTTCAGATCTGAAGATTACCATCACGGATCCTCTGAACAAGACGGTTACGGTGGATAATCAAGCCATCAATGAAAAGAAGGAAAGCTTCTGGTTCAAGTCCGTGGAATACTCCTATATGTTTAATGAAAAAGGGAACTATATGATCCAGGTCTATATCAAGGACAGCTCATCCAAAAGCTGGTTTATCGTTTCTGAAATGCAGATTTCCACGATTTAGCGGACTGTGTAATTACAGCAGAAGGTGAATCCTTTTGCCAAAAGAACACGCAGACTCTATACTTAAGCTTACATCTAAGTGTAAAGGAGCGGAGGAACATGACTAGAACACGAAACAGCGGAGCTCTTCAATATAAATCGTTTGGTCTGGTTCTGCAAGCACTTGTGATTATGGCCCGTAAAGAGGGCAATACCTGTTCCAGCTGTGAAATCGCCGGGTATTTGTCGTCAGAGCCCACCGTTCTGAGAAAGGCTCTGGCCAAGCTGACCAAGGAACACATTCTGGTGACCCGTGAAGGACGGGATGGCGGCTATATGCTGAACCGTTCCCCGGAAGAGCTGACGCTGGCTGAAATATACAGCGCCATGGAGGCCTGCGGGGTGCGCAGCAATACTGTGAATGAGACGATGTGTGAGAACGCCTTTGGGCAGCAGATGAAAGGCGCATGCGGAGACATTCTGGAAGAGATGGATCAGAGTGCAGTAGCTGTTCTGCAGAAGTATACCCTGGCAGATCTTGTGCGCCGAACGGAATGTTGACAGGGTGCTTTTTTATGAATTATACTGTGCTTATTAAATCACAGTTAACCACATCGCTATAAAACAGGGATAGAAAGAGGAGGATTAAGTTATGGCAGCAGAACTGAAAGTAGAACAGGAATTCAGCAAGGTGATTCGGGAACGGCGTTCGGTGCGGAAGTATGATCCTTCCTGGAAAATTTCAAATGAGGAGATCAAAGAGATTCTTGCAGAGGCTACTCTGGCTCCATCTTCCTCCAATCTTCAGCCATGGCGGTTCATCGTCATTACTGATCAGGAAGTTAAGGAGAAGGTACTACCTATAGCGCACAATCAGGCGCAAGTAACGGAGGCTTCGGCGGTGATCGCTGTACTTGGCGATACGGAAGCTTATAGCAATGCGGAAGCTATCTATGGTCATGCCAGTGCTAACGGGCTTATGCCGGAGGATGTTGCCGCTGCTATGGCCAAACGCAGCCGCGAAGGCTACTCCAGTCTGCCGAAGGAAAAGCTGGAGGACATTGCTCTGGTAGACGGCGGACTGGTATCCATGCAGCTGATGCTTGCAGCCAGAGCCAGAGGCTATGACACGGTGCCAATGGGCGGTTTTGACCCTGCGGGGCTCAAAGAGCTGTTCCAGATCTCTGACCGTTATATACCGGTAATGCTGATTGCGCTTGGCAAGGCTTCAGTGGAAGGACGGCCAACAGGCCGCTTGCCGCTGGAAGAGATTGCTTACTGGAATGGATTCCAAGCATAAGAGGGACCGGACAGATCCTTTTATTTACCGGCATCTCTGTTTTACTGAGAGCCGATCTAAACCGCCGGTTTCGCTGTCCTTATGGGGCCGGTAAGGCCGGTTCTTCTTAAATATCAGGTATCTTCCTTGATCAAGGAAGGTGCCTTTTTTTGTTGGCCGGAATTTTGTGGGCTGTACTGTTCATTTCTGGTTTCCGGCGCTTTCTGCTACACTAGGAATAGCTGGATTGACCCATGAATTATCTCAGGAGGCGATCACATGATACGAGTATACCCGGCGGAATCCGCCCATCATTTTGACCATGGCTGGCTGAAAGGGATGCATAGCTTTTCTTTCGGTGATTATTATGATCCTGCCAACACGGCTTTCGGGCCCATGCGCGTCTGCAATGATGATATCATCGCTCCGGGAAGAGGCTTCGGTGCCCATCCGCACAGCGATATGGAGATTGTCTCCATCGTACTGTCCGGTACACTCCGGCATGAGGACAACCTTGGTAATGTGGTTGAGACGACGTTTGGCGGCATCCAGCGGATGTCGGCAGGTACGGGAGCTATCCATACCGAGCACAATCCCTCGGAGTCGGAACCGGTAAGGCTGCTCCAGTTATGGTTCATGCCACGTACCCGGGGAACAGCACCTTCCTACGGAACCGGCCGTTTTGATCCCGCGAAGCTTGAGGGAAAACTTCTGCCTGTAGTAGCGCCCGTAAGCACAGAAGAGATTGTAGAGATCGCACAGGATATGACGATCTATCTGGGCCGGGTGAAAGCCGGAGAGCAGCTGAATCATCGCCAAAAATCCGGACGGCGCATTTATGTCTACTTAATAGAGGGGCAGCTTGAGCTGGACGGGAATGTGCTTCGTCACTCCGGAGATTCTGCCCGGATCGAAGAGGTTAGCGGGCTGAGCCTTGTCGCGAGTGAAGATGCTTTTGTCATGCTGATTGATCTGCCCTAATATCTGTATACTCGTACAAGGAGGGAACAGCGATGGAACAGGAGAGAGTTCTAATTAAACATTCTGTAACCGGGCGTATGCTGGTCAACAGCACAGAAGGAGTGTCCTACACCTTTGATCAACAGGCAGGCCTGACTCTGATCACCCTGTGTGGGGTATCTGCCGAGAAAGGACAGGCGGTTGTGGAGCTGAAGAGCGAACTGAATGTTTTCCGTTTCGAAGAGCCGGATGCCGGCCCTACTATCAAACATTGGTATTATGTCGGGGACAATCCAGTGAACTATGACAGCTCTTCCAGATGCCTGAAGATATCTGTACAGTCGGAAATCGAATATCGTCCGGATCAGTACTGGGAATAGAATATCAATCTGGGATAAATTCTAACATATATATGACATTGAGAAATAGATTCATAGCGCTTATAAGTGAATCAATAAGAAAAATCCACTGGATACGGACAAATGATATTGACAATACGCTCTGGAAGTACTAATTTTGTTATGAAACATAACACGAATAAAGAGCTGAGACAGGAGAAATGAATAAAATGGAATTGTTTGCAGCAATGGAGCGGGACGATTACGAGGAACTGTTGTTTTGTCAGGACAAGGCATCGGGACTAAAAGCCATTATCGCCATTCATGACACAACATTGGGTCCCGCACTGGGTGGAACAAGAATGTGGACCTATGCTTCGGAGGAGGACGCGATTGTAGATGCGCTCCGGCTGTCCAAAGGAATGACCTACAAGAATGCTGTAGCCGGGCTCAATCTGGGCGGTGGCAAGACGGTAATCATCGGAGACCCCAAAAAAGACAAGAACGAGGCGATGTTCCGTGCCTTCGGCAGATACATACAAGGTTTGAACGGCCGCTACATTACAGCCGAGGATGTGGGTACCACAGAAGCGGACATGGATATCATCCATCAGGAAACGGATTACGTGACCGGGATTTCAGCAACCTATGGTTCTTCCGGCAATCCGTCCCCGGCCACAGCTTTTGGCGTATACCAAGGGATGAAGGCAGCGGCGAAGGCGGCTTTTGGCAGCGATTCTCTGGAAGGGAAGACCGTTGCTGTTCAGGGTGTCGGCAATGTATCCTTTACGCTGTGCAAGTATTTGCATGAGGAAGGTGCACAGCTGATCGTAACCGATATTAACAAAGATGCGGTAAAGCGGGCGGTAGAGGCCTATGGGGCCAAAGCGGTTGATCCTGGTGATATCATTTCTGTCAAAAGTGATATTTATGCGCCCTGCGCCCTCGGCGCAACAATCAATGATGACTCGATTCCGCTTCTGCAGGCGAAGGTTGTCGCCGGTGCTGCCAACAATCAGCTAAAAGAACCGCGTCATGGGGATGCCTTGCATGAGATGGGAATCGTATACGCTCCTGACTACGTCATTAATGCGGGCGGTGTAATCAATGTGGCGGATGAACTGAACGGATACAACAAGGAACGCGCCTTCAAGCAGATTGCCAAAATCTATGACAGTATTTCGCGGGTGCTGGAAATCTCCTCTACCAGTGGAATACCTGCTTATGCGGCGGCAGATCATCTGGCTCAGGAGCGCATCAATCTGCTGCGGAACAGCCGCAGCACCTTCCTGCGCGACAGTCACCATGTGCTCAGCAGAAGATAACAGCTGCGGATATAGTAAAAAAGCCTCTTTTCCGGGATAGGAAAAGAGGCTTTTTATATGTGCCGTAGATTCAAGAGTAGATGCAGCCTGGAAAATGTCTACTTTACCTTTTCCGGTTCCGGATAAGTTACACCTAGCGTATCTACGGTAACCTTCTTCATGACCGGCGGTTGTTCCGGACGGTCTGAGCTGTCACGGGGCAGATTCACGATGGCATCTACCACATCCTGGCCTTCAGTAACCTTCCCGAAAGCAGCATATTGGCCGTCCAGGCTTGGATACGCAGCAGCCATAATGAAGAACTGGGAGCCGCCGGAGTTCATATCCTGGCTTCTTGCCATGGACAGTACGCCCTGCGTGTGCGCCAGATTGTTGGTGAAGCCGTTCGCTGTGAATTCACCTGCGATGCCGTAGCCTGGTCCGCCCGTACCCGTGCCATCTGGATCTCCGCCCTGAATCATGAAGCCTGGAATAACGCGGTGGAAGATCGTTCCGTTATAGAAGCCTTTTTGAATCAAAGAGATGAAGTTATTGACGGTATTTGGAGCGACCTCAGGGTACAGCTCGGCCTTGATGATGCCGCCGTTATCCATCTCTATCGTGACTACCGGATGGCTGGCGGTTGCCACAGGCACACCTTCAGTCGGTGCCGCAGCACTCTCTTGGGGAGCAGGACTCGCTGCATTGCCTGTATTACCCGCTGCATTGCTGCTGTTTCCGCTATTGGCTGTACTGTTGTTATTTCCGGGCTTGTTACCGCAGCCAGCGGCAATCACCAGCAGGAGGCTCATCATCAGCAGCAGGATGACGGGATTTCTTTTTGTAATCTTCACGTTCTCAATCGCTCCTTTGATCTATAAATATCGTAGTTCATCTACCCTATCATACCCCGTTTGTCCTGCTCCTTGCAAAATGAAGGGACGGCATTGGTTGGCGCATCCCTGAAAAAAGAGTTAAGGACCATCATAGCCGTTTTTTACCTGCCTGGCGCAGCTGCTTGACGGTTCCCAGTGTGGTACCTTCGGGAATGCGGACCCACTCACTTTTGGATATCCCAATCTGCTGGGACGTATAGATGCCGGAATGTCCGGAGAACAGGTAGCTTACCAGGCAAGCGATGAACATATAGACCGCTCCGCCTGAGCCGAACAGTTCAATTCCCATGAGAAAGCAGGCGATCGGCGTATTAGTCGCTCCGCAGAAGACGGCAATGAATCCCAGCGAGGCCAGAAAAGGTGCATATAGATGAAGAAATCCGGCTAAGCTGTTCCCCAGGGTGGCGCCTATGGCAAAGAGCGGAGTCACTTCTCCCCCCTGAAATCCGGTCCCCAGGGTAAATGAGGTGAAAATTAGCTTCCATAGAAAGGCAAAGGGGGCTACATCCGTCTGAAACGAATCCTGAATCAGAGGAATCCCAAGACCCAGATAATTTCTGGTGCCGGCAATATAGACAAGGGCAATGATAATGAACCCGCCGAGCGCACTTTTGAGCATAGGATTCTTAACTAACCGGGTGAAGGCTCTTTTCAGATAATGGGTCAGCTCACTGAATGCGATACTGGCAAGCCCGAACAGGACGGAGGCCAGAATGACTTTAAGCAGCACAATCATGGAAAGTGCCGGAAAGACATCTACCTGATAATGGATGTGATGGACGTTCCATAGACGGGTAGCCACGATATCTCCGACAAAGCTGGCTGTGAAGCAGGGGAGCAGCGCCTTATGGCTGATCAGGCCGATGGCGATGACCTCCAGACCAAACAGCGTTCCAGCCAAAGGTGTTCCAAAAATGGAGCCGAACCCGCCGCTGATTCCGCACATGAGCAGAATTTGACGGTCAAGGGAATTGATACGGATCAGTCTGCCGAAGGCTTCCGCCAGGCTTCCGCCCATTTGCACAGCCGTTCCTTCCCGTCCCGCGGAACCCCCGAATAGATGGGTGACGAGTGTTCCGAACAGGACCAGGGGAGCCATCCGCAGCGGAATCGTCTCATTTCCTTGCTGAATTTGCTCAAGAATCAGATTATTCCCCTTACCGCTGTTTTTGCCGTACCGCATGTACAGATAGCTCACCAAAGCCCCGCCCAGCGGGAGCAAATACAGCAGCCAGGCATGATTCAAGCGTACTTCTGTCACTGCATCCAGGCTTTTCAGGAAAATGGCTGAGGCTGTACCGGACAGTATACCGACAACGCCGCCAAGGATAATCCATTTCATGAAAGTACCCCATAGTGCCCAATAACTTCTCCTTTCTATAAGCTTCTGCAACCGTGTATATCCTGCTCTCATCTTCCTGTCCCCCAATAAATAATGATGCCACAACATGGTTCCCTAAAATCAAACAGACTCCTACCAGCGAAGTGACCGCTGGTAGGAGTCATTAGTCTTTAGAGACGGTTAATGGCGAACTCCATCGCCGTATTGAATTACAACCAATACTAAGGACATCATGTGAAAAAGTCAATGCGAAAAATAACTCTGTTATTCCTCATCACCATTTGAGCCATTCAGAACATCTGTACCCGGCATGGCATCGATTGGCGGGGAGACCGGATCAATGGCTGTCCCAGGTTCAATCTCATCGGCATCGGGAATATCTTCGAGCGGAAGCTCTTCATCATCGTCATCTATAAGCTCTTCATTATCGGCGTAATCAATTGCACTGCCGGCCAGTCCGGCGGCTTCAGCCGCAAATAGTGCATCCGATTCCAGCACTTCGTCCCGCTCGGATGGTGGAGGAGAAGTCATGCTGTTGACCCTGTCTGCCCGGCGTCCGAGTGCCGGTTCAGGAGCATTGAGGTCAATATCGGCAGCAAGAATAGGATCACCCTCCAAGGCGGGATCGGAGCCGCCATCTACCACACCATCCCAATCTACAGGCTTCTCGTGGGCCTGAAGTTCCTCAACCGGGATATCCTGCTCGGATGAAACTCCGCCCATTTTACTATAACGCTCATATACAAAGTCGGCTTCAGTTTTATTAAATTCATTACCCATCGCCGTTCAGCTCCTTTTGGCGTGATTGCTTTTGGCTTCATTTACTATAGTAATTCTATACCCCAATCTCTTGCGGCGAATCTTCATGTCTTACCGCAGCCTATCCTTAATATAATCATTCTGGTGGAGGATTAACCATTATAGAAGGAACGTTATCTTATAAGCTGAGATATAACGTCTTTTTTCGAGGTTTTTTGCAAGAATAGGCAGGTAAAGTGCGAAGGTTGTCGAAAATAAGAGTTGTAAGGACTACATAAATCCAACTAAAGATTTACTGAGGTGCCACAATGAAGTTTTCATCAACAAAGGCAGCGGCAGTTATTTTCACAATCCTGCTGCTGATTGTTATAGTGCCTATGGCGGTTGCCTCACAATGGAGCGGCAAGGCAGGAACCTTATTGCCAGGCTGGGAGCTGAAATGGGAAGCTTCAGCGGTGTGCAATCCTGCTGCTGCAGCTTCGGCCCCTGACGGTGATTGGATCCCCATTCCCGGGCAATCCGTCAGACCCGTGGCTCCGGCAGGGGCCACAGCCGTCTGGCTCCGCTTTTCTCTCCCGGAGACCGGGGCGAACCCGGCCCTTTTGATTGATAAAGTCTATGGGAATAATCTCAGGGCTTATATGGATAATAAGCTCATTTATGATTCTCAGGATGTAGTGAATTATAATGGAAGCAAGGTATTGATCCCTTTGTCTGGTGCCGGGGGGCCTTCCCGGCTTTATCTGTGGAGCAGCGGGGACGGTCAGGGCTTTGGGGTTGAAGGCACAATTACAGCAGGAAGCTACGGCAAGCTGCTGGCTGTTTATGTGAAACAGGATTTGGCGGATATTGTGATCGGTGCTGCCTTTTTGTTTATGGGTACGGCATTGATGGTTTGTTTGCTGTTTCTCAAGCTGGATTTCTTCAAGGGCGGTTTTTTTCTGGTTCTGGTCATTGTTTGCTTTGGCATACTGTTCATTACCTATTCGCCGTTTCTGCCGATTATTTTGCACACCCGGGGGCATTGGATAGATATCTGCTACGATCTGGCGTTATTGACGCTGCTGCCGTCGTTTACATTTTACTTTGAGCAAATCTTCGGTCCAGGCTGGCGCGGACTGATTATGCGGCTGCGTCAATTTCAGCTGGGCTATTCTCTATTTTGTGTACTGTTTCTGGTTGTCAACGCTTTGCTATCTTACCGGTTAGACGGAATCTATAGAATCTTCACCGTAGATATTCTGGGTCTATTGATGATGCTGCAGGTTATCTATTTGTTGTACGTGGCAGTTCAGGCTGCATTCCGGGGGAACAGCGATGCCGTGATCTTCTCGGCCGGGTTCTCAGTATTTGCTCTATTGTCACTAACGGAGCTGGTTCTGTACTATGCCAACGACAGCTATCACTTGCAATGGTGGAAGTGGGGGGTTATTGTGTTTGTCCTTTCGCTTATTATCATTCTGGGCAGAAGATTCGCCAGCAATCATGAACAGGCACTGGAATATTCCCGTGAGCTGGAGAGATTCAATGATGATCTGCAGCGGTCGGAGAAAATGGAGATCATCAGCGAACTCGCGGCCTCGGTGGCTCATGAGGTACGTAACCCCCTCCAGGTTACCCGGGGATTTTTGCAGATTCTGGGGGAACGCTCCGGCAAGAAGGAGAAGGAATACCTGCAAATGGCCTTGGAAGAGCTGGACAGAGCTTCGCTTATCATCACGGACTTTCTGACCTTTGCCAAGCCCGGACCTGATTCGCTGGACAGCTTTGAAGTAGCGGAGGAGCTTAAGCATGTCTCGGGCATTCTGGTACCGCTGGCCAACATGCAGGGAGGAGCCATTGAGCTTCAGCTGCAGAGCGGACTCCAGGTACTGGGCAGCCCCTCCAAGTTCAAGCAGGCTTTTATTAATCTGATCAAAAACGCCATTGAATCCCTTGAGGAAGATGGGCTGATTACTATTACTGCATGGGAGTCTGGCGGGCATGTCATTATCAGTGTGCAGGATAACGGGGAAGGGATGAAAGTGAGCGAGCTGGCTCATCTGGGTGAACCGTATTATTCGAACAAAAAGAAGGGGACCGGGCTTGGCCTGATGGTGACGTTCCGGATTATTGAAGCTATGAACGGCTCCATTCAATTTGAGAGCAGGAAAGGTGAAGGCACCCGGGTGATTGTTAAATTACCATCGTCCGCAAATATATAGGAATTATTTTGGTTAATTCCGTTTTTTTGAAGGGATGGACTGTAGATGGGGCGAAGTACTAACAATAACAGAACAATAGCTTCTGAAATTTACTTCTGAGGTGCTCGCATGCGCTTGTTCGCTAGAATTCTACATCTATCGGTAGTTCTATTCGTACTTTGTATGGCTTGTGGTGTGCTTCAGGCATCGGCAGAAGGCCGGTATAGCTCCATAGAAATCACAAACTGGCAGATGAAATGGGGGAGCCCTGACGGGGAGACAGGCCGGGAGGTTCCGCTTGCAGATGAGCAGGGATGGATGGAGGTACACGCTCTGCAAGGTACACCTGAGCTTCCCACGGGAATTTCCTCCGCATGGACGCGGATAACGTTGCCGGAGAACGGGTATACTTCGCCTGCAGTTTACATTGATACGTTATACGCGCTGCATGTTAAGGTGTATGTCGGGGACCGTCTCATTCTGGAGGGCGACCGCAACTTCATCCATGACAATTATTCATTGCTTATCCCCCTCAGTACCCAGGACAACGGCAAAACCTTATACATATGGACAGAGACCCTGCAAGACCGCATCGGAATCAAAGACAAAGCAGTACTGGGTGAACATAGTCTCCTGATTAAGGATTATTCAAAAAACGGACTGGTCGATGTGGTCTTGGGCGGCGCTTTTCTGTTCGTGGCTATCGTTCTTTTTGTTTGCTCATTTTACTTGAACAAGGAATATTTCCCTATCGCCGCTTCCCTGTCCATAGTCATCGCCTCCACCGGAATTCTATCCATTACGTATTCTCCTTTTACCTACACCTTCTTCAGTTATTTAGGTCCGCTTAGCGTCGTATTTTTTGATTTGGCACTGCTGTCGCTTCTGCCTGCATTAACCTTTTTGTTCGAGAAAATATTTGGCGGCGGCAAGCGTGGAATCATCCGCCGTTTTCGTAAATTTCAGGTGGTCTACTCCATGTTCTGCATTGTCTGTCTGATTGTGAATTACCTGTCGGGTAACCGGCTGGTGGAATTTTATTATTTTGTGTCTGCTACCATAATCGGCATCATTATGATTCTGCAGTTCATCATTCTGACGACCTGTGTCATCCTGTTCTCTCTGCGGGGGAACAAGGATGCAATCACCTTTGCCGTCGGGTTTGGTATTGCTGCCGTGACCGGGGCAGGTGAGCTGGTGTGGTATTACATCCGGCAGGGCAATTATGATCTGATCTACTGGAAGTGGGCGCTGGTGGTGTTCATTCTCTCGCTGATCATCATCCTTGGGCGACGTCTCGCTTTGAACCATCAGCAGGTTGTCAAATATTCACGGGAGCTGGAGCTGTTCAACAACGAATTGCAGCGGTCCGAAAAGATGGAGATTATTAGCGAACTGGCTGCATCGGTGGCGCATGAGGTGCGCAATCCCCTGCAAGTGACAAGAGGATTTCTGCAGCTTCTAAGCGAAAAGTCGAGCGGTGATGAGAGACGATATTTATTCATGGCCCTCAGCGAGCTGGACCGCGCATCCAATATCATTACGGATTTTCTTACATTTGCCAAACCCGAATTCGAGAAGATCTCCCTGCTCAGTGTCCAGGATGAATGTAAGCATATTGAGAGTATCCTGCTGCCGCTATGCCATTTGAACGGAGGCAAGATGGTACTTGAGGTCTCCGGTAATTTATGGGTAAAGGGCAATTCCTCCAAGTTCAAGCAGGCATTCATCAATATTATCAAGAACAGTATTGAGTCGCTGGGAGAGGATGGGAGCATTCGTATTACGGCCTATGCCAAAGGGGATAAAGCATTCATTCATATCAAGGACAACGGGTCGGGGATGGATCCATGGGTTCTGAGCCGGTTGGGTGAGCCATATTTCTCTTCCAACAAGACCAAAGGAACGGGACTCGGACTGATGGTAACGTTCCGGATTATTGAGGCGATGGGGGGCGAGATCCGCTTCATGAGCACAAAAGGAGCCGGAACCGAATCCATTACCACTCTGCCTTTGGCAGAAGCGCCGGATGGTTCTGGCTCCTTTGAAACAAAGCTTGGGTAGGATTACCAGGGTGCTGTGTAGGTTTACCAGGTGCTGTGTAGAATTACCAGGTGCTAAGTGTGGTTAAGTCTGTTTTCATTACGCCCGATGCCGGGCTGGGTGGGATAACCAGGTAGAACTCGTTGGATCCTTCTTCAACGGTCTTGAGAGTAATGTCATCGGGAAGTTGAATGCCTAGCGCTTCTTGGAGGGCTGCTTTCGGATCTGTGAGTAATCTTTGCTTGAAACCCGGATCTTCCCATGCCTTCTGAATCACTTGATTTCGGAGAATTGCTTCTGACAAAATAATCACCCTTCCCAAAATGGTTATATTTTCCTGATCAGTATAGCATAGCCCAATCTATTATTCTACATCCTATTTCCTATTTACAGATTTATATGTTTAGATAACCAGTAGCTGAGACCCCCGTGCTGCAAAAGCTGCTTTTCGGCTTCAATGGCTGCTGCCATATGCTGCAGATTCTTAACCATCACCTGGTGGAAGGATATAAGATGGGGGGCGTTCAGGTGGCAATGTTCCAGCTTTCTGTGATTGGATAGTGCCGTGCCGGCGTAGTCGGCAAGTCCGCCTGTGGTAAAGATATAATCCTTGACCCGTGCTTTGGTAAGCGCTTCCCTTTGAGTATTGAAATGACTGCAGGCCAGTGACAGCAGACAGTTGTAGCTTCCCCCGGCAAGATCCTGCTCCCAATCCTCGTAGTCGTCCAGCATTTGCAGCGTCAGCAGTATCGTGTGGAGTATATCTTCCGCTTCCGCAATCATTGAAGCATTGCCGGAATACAACAGGATAGCTGTACTGGTGAGCTTCAGCGGACTGGCTTTGTGGGATATCTTCAGGCGGTCATTCAGAAAATAATCCCCATGCGCCTCACCGGCCATACTGTCAGCCCACTCCAGGATATAACGGTTGAAGCAGAGCCAGAAGAGTGAGTCCGACGGGAATAGCGGTCTGTATCTGTTGAGAAATTCAACATACAGCAGATTGGCAAGCGGGAGCTTGCGGGCTGCACTGTCCTCGCTGCTGTCGATCAAGTCATCCTGAATGAAGAAATACAGCATGCAAAAGACATTGCCCGCCGACAGTTGCCGGACTTCCGCATCCGTAAGACCATAGCCGTCCCTAAGCCAGAAGGGAAGCAGATAACAGATGTAATTTTTGTGGCTTCCTGTACTAAACACGTTAAACTGTTCGAGATAGGATAGTCCTTGGGCACGAATCGGTTCAGGGAATCCTGAAATAATGTTGCTGCAGTCCTGAAATACCAAACGGAGCTCTTCATCGAAATCATGCAGCCAATCCATAGTTTTGTCTCCTGTCATCAGCTTTTTGAAAGATCTATGTATTGCGTTTACAGGTAATAAATGGTTATTCAAAATGATTATAGTCTTCCCGTCAGGTGTTTTCAATCTAAATTCGAGGGGGAATTCTACTATGGAATGGTATACGTTCGGGCAAATGCTGATGCATATCCGCTTGGGACAAAAGGCGGCCACTCCTGATGGGCGTACGGTGCTTCGCACCTCTGCCGGGTTGCTCTGGCAAGGGGGAAGGATGGATGGGATCTTCGTAGAAATTAAAGATTATCTGTTCTCTGATCTCTGGAGGATTTACGAGGATGAAGCTAGCCTGAAGGAGAGCCATAACCGGGATTTTTTGGAGCGGAGAGAGCGGGAAATGTTGGAGAACCAATACGAGGACCAGCGCTGGAATTATATGAAGGAACAGGGAGAACCGAGAGGCGAATAATTCTACTGCGTGAGAAGTGCAGAGAGGGTTGTCCGGGTTACCAAGAGATTAAGGGGGAAGGGGAATTGGTATGGAAAAAATAGTTTTTGGACTGGTGGGCGGGGGCTGGCGTGCAGAGTTTTATCTAAGGATCGCCCGGGAGTTGCCGGAGCGGTTTGCTGTTGGGGCCATGTATGTCCGGAATAAGGAAAAGGCTGCAGCTCTCAGCAGAGCTTGGGGTGTAAAAGTGTATACCACCCTCGAGGAATATATCTCGTCGGGAGCTTGTTCATTCACTGTAGTGAGCTTGAAAAAAGATATCAGTACAGCTTATGTGATCCGATTGGCGGAGGCTGGAATTCCGGTGCTGGCTGAGACGCCTCCCGCTTCGGACCTGGCCCAGCTCAAGGAGCTGTGGAACCGGGTTGGCTGCTCCGCGAAGATTCAGATTGCTGAGCAGTACTTATTCCAGCCGATGCACGCCGCAAGAATTAGACTCGCTGCATCAGGCAGGCTCGGAGCTGTCAGCCAGGCTCAGGTATCCGCTGCGCATGGTTACCACGGAATCAGCCTGATCCGCCAATTGCTCGGCATTGGCTTCGGGGATGTCAGTATCCGTGCGCAGAATTTCCGCTCCCCAATCATTCAAGGGCCGCAGCGCAGCGGTCCACCTTCCGCCGAAGTGCCGGTGCAGGCTGTCCAGACCCTGGCAACGCTGGATTTTGGGGACGAACTGGGTGTATTCGATTTCACCGGTGAGCAGTATTTTTCCTGGATCCGCGGCAACCGTGTCCTCGTTCGCGGGGAGCGTGGGGAGATAAGGGATGATGATGTAGCCTGGCTGCAGGCCTATGACACGCCGCTGTATAGCAAGCTTCGCCGGATTGATGCGGGACATGGCGGGAATCTGGAGGGCTTTTATCTCAAGGGAATTATGGCCGATGGAGAATGGCTGTATAAGAATCCATATGGACCTGCGCGTCTGTCAGATGATGAGCTTGCCATCGCAGAGAGCCTTACCCGGATGCAGGAGTATATCCAAGGCGGGCCATCATTCTATAGCCTGGCTGAAGGAAGCCAGGATCAATATTTGGCGCTGCTGCTGGAACAGGCAGCCGGGAGCGGCGAGACGGTAGTCTCGCAGCGTCAGCCCTGGGCGGCAGAATGAGCTTGCGCCGCGGGGGAACCGGGTCTGGCCGTTCAACAACGGCAGCAATGCCGTTGTTGAACAGGCCTCGGCCGGAAAAGGCTTCAACAACGGCAAAAGTGGCGTTGTTGAACAGGCCTCGGCCGGAAAAGGCGGCAACAACGGCAAAAGCGCCGTTGTTGAACAGGCCTCGGCCGGAAAAGGCTTCAACAACGGCAAAAGTGGCGTTGTTGAACAGGCCTCGGCCGGAAAAGGCTTCAACAACGGCAAAAGTGGCGTTGTTGAACAGGCCTCGGCCGGAAAAGGCTTCAACAACGGTAGAAATGCCGTTGTTTGCCCAAAAAAGCTGCCCGTTCACATTGACATGCGTCAGGGCAGCTTTTCGGCTTTTTAACGTTTAGTTTCTTTTTACAGTTACTTGTTCTTACGGGCTAGGTAGCGAGTTATAATGCCGCTGAACCGGTCAGCTCAGCAGCCAGCCCGATGTACTCGGAGCGGAGCCGGACCAGCTTCGAGACACTTTGCTCCAAACCGCCGGGCCGGTTACGTTGAATCCATAGCTGGCGGTAGTGGTGAAGCAGAAGGTCGAGGTCTTTGATCTGCCGATGGATCAGCGACGGGTCTAATGGGCCAGTACCTTGTGCCAGATGTTTCTTAATTCGGGCTAGCCGCACTGCATGCTGTACAAAATGAATGCCATTCCGCAGCTCCTCCAGGACAAGACGGGCATCGCCGCATCCCAGCTCCAGCTGTTCAAGCTGTGCTTCTATTCCTTCTATATAATGCTCCAATTGATCGAAGTGCCCGTCCGTCAGCTTGGTGACAAGCTGCACCTGATGCAGCGGGGTACGCATCAGCATGGACATTTCCGTATCATTGGGACGGACAACCCCAGATTCATACTTGTAATAGTTGCCCAGATCAAGCAGCAGCTGACCGATTTTGCCTGAGCGGTCATGGAAGACGGCTGTATTCAGATAAGCGGCAACATCTGCTTCAAGATTGTTCTCCACATTCCAGGCTACTGCCGCACCATAGGCGAATCCGGCATAGCTGACGGGCAGGTGCTGCCAATGTCCGAAATCACCCCAGTCGGTAATCAGGTAGCCGATAGCGCCATTATTTTTGCCATGTACTGCAGCGCTGCGCAGATTGGCCAGCATGTTATCGCTGCGGCCCGTGAGCGAATTCCAGGAGCTGGTTCCGGGGCATACGTAGAATGGAATCCCCGCTTCCCGGAATTTCAGTGTATCTGCCTCAAACGGATGGGCCGCACTGTAACCCCATTCCATGGCAATGATATCTTTGGGCAGCTGGGGGATAAGCTCGGGGTGCTGGATGATAATATCTCCCCAGAACTGCATGGTTTTGCCGCGCTCCAGCACAAGCTGATGAATCTTCTGCAGGAAAGACAAATACAGCTGACCTTTGCCTGCGGCCCCGGCCGACGCTTTGCTTTTGCCAAGACCCAGCTCATACGTCTCATCACAGCCTACATTGAACTGCTTCGATGTAAAGTAGGGAAGGAGGTCGTCGTACATGGTTCCTAACAGTTCGAGGACTTCAGGATCTTCGGTATGGAAGGTACCCGGGTGCATGAACAGTCCCTCAGGGTACATTTCGCTGTCGTACATATTCTCCGGGAGCATGAAGCCTTGCGGAATTTCGGCCAAGGAATTGAACTCCGGACGGGTCAGCCAGCCTTCCATGTGCCCGAAGCTGTTTTGATTCGGAACCAGTTCGATATAACGTTCCTTGCAATAAGCATCCAACAGCAGAATTTCCTCCCCGGTGATGGGGGTTTCGAGCTCCCAGACCTGTGGAAAAGACTCGTAGGCGAATGGAGAACCTTCTATATATAACTGTAACTGGTTCAGCTTCAGATCCGCCATGAAATCAATAATGTGGTAAAGGGTTTCGAGCCGCGGGATTTTGTTTCGGCTGATATCGATCATCAATCCTCTGGCGGCAAAGTCGGGCTGGTCAATAATCTGCAGATACGGGATGCTCCTGCCGAATTGCTGCAAAATTTGTTTTAGCGTGGCTGTAGCATAATAGGCTCCTTCAGGAGAACCGTAAATGACGGCAATTCCGCTCGAATCGATGCGGATTTCATAGCCCTGTGCGGGCAGCAGGGGACTATAACTAAAGTGATAGACGGAATGTGTGACTGAACGTGTGCCTACAGACAAGGAAAGGCGGAGGTGCAGGACCTGCGACAGGATGGTTTGGAGCCTGTGCGCGGCAGGAAGAACGGAACCCTCTGCTTCTCCTGCGAGAACTATACTTCCTGCAGAGGGATGCTGGAACAGGCCTTCGGACCTGACCAGCACCTGTGGCTTCGGAAACAGCTGCAATGGATGATTATCAGACATAGCGTGGACACCTCTTGTTCATGTAGAATATGATCATCTTCAGATTAACCATATCACTCCTGGATAGAGGGAGGAATGCACATGATGTCCGAGGTCATGGATTATATGATCAGTCTATACCCCATAAGGATTATTGATCCCAAAGTAGAGTCTTCCAGGCTCAGGCTGAAGGCGATACAGATAGGCCAAGCGGGTCATCTCCCGGGAAGAATATTGTTTCGTACAAACGTTGTATTCGAACATTGGGCACTTGTATATATTTTATCCGGGAACGGTACCTATAGGGAGAACGGCGGCAAGATACAGCAGGTGCGTGCCGGCAGCCTGTTTTTTTTCCGTCCGGGCTGCAATTACAGCTTCGGACCTCCGCAGGGAGGAAGCTGGGATGAATACTATGTTAATTTCACGGGTACCCGCGTGACCGAATGGCTGGAAGCAGGACTTATTGAGGGGGGGACGGTATTCGAGGCTGCTGCGTTTCAGGGGCTCACTTCCTTATTCGAGCAGATGCTCGGACTGATGGAAGGCGGTGTACCTGCAGATGCTGACAGGGCGGCAGCTATGCTGGAGGGGATATTGCTGGAGTGCTCGTTAATCACTCAAGGCTTTTCCTGGACACGGGAGGCTGACATTATGCCGCAAATCCGCGAAGCGTTGAGCGCCTGCATCTACGAAAAGCCGGATCTTCCGGACCTTGCCGCCAGACATCATATTTCCATGTCAACCCTACGCCGTCTTGTGCGTCACAGCAGCGGATACCCTTTGCATGAGTATATTCACCGGCTCAAAATGGCTGAAGCGAAGCATCTGCTGCTTAACACCTCCCTTCAGGTTAAAGCGATAGCCGGGATGCTGCATTACGGTGATTGTTTTTATTTTTCAAGGGTATTCAAGAAATATATGGGCATGTCTCCGCTCAACTGTCGCAAAAGCTTATAATAACTGACAAATTTCTACTTCATGTGACTTAAATATGTCGGAATTTGCGGTTTTTTCATTGACATCGGCAAAAATAAAATGTTATTATTTAGGAAATATTTGCAGAATCACGATAGTTCTTATAGACTATGCCGGAGATGAAGCCATGAGGGAATTTTACTGCATCAGTTGCCGCAGTCTCCACAAGGTGGATATACGAAACCACACCGTACGTATATTATCCACTGGTTATCATATCGTTGGCGAACAACGCTATCAGATTTGCATTTGTAATTCATCCAAGTTACCCAAAGCTGTGCCAGCGGTGGCCGAGTAGACTTCGAAAGACTGGAAAGATTACCACAACCATAGATTTTAGCTGACGAAACAGCCTGTCCCTTTTTTAGGGGCAGGCTGTTTTGAGTTCAGCTGCATACATGCTGGAATATATTACTTATCAGTGAATTCGCTATCATTAGAAAAGATGGATTGGATTTGGTGATCCTTTGAAAAAAAAAGCCCTATTTTATGCAAAAATCATTAAATGTAAACGTTATCACTGAAAACGGGAACTTGTTATTGTGATTTTTCTCATGTATGATGCTTTTAAACAAAGCTTAGAAAAAGCTCGCATTTTCCAAAAACTGGAGAATAGGGTGGTGGGATGAAAATTAAAGCAACCGCGGAAGACAGAATGATTACACTTTACAGAAACGTTTCTTTGTCCCTCACATCATTGATGTACCTCCTGGATCATACGGGGCCTTCCGTCTTTTATAAATCCCTATTAATCATGCTGTTATTTTTATTTGCCCAAGGATTCACTGTTTATTACCGGAGGCTGCGTAAATGGCCGCGTGTTCTTATGCTTACAGTGAGCATTGAGATCGCTGGAATCATTGTACTGACGTTGTGTACTGGCGGATATGATAGTCCGTTTAAACTATATGTGCTTAATCCAGTACTCATCGCGGCAGGTTCCCTGTCCTTTTACTTCAGCTGGAGCCTGCTGTTTGGATATTTTGGTATATTCGCTGTATTTTGTTACTTTTTTATGAACTCATCCGGTAAAAGTTTTGCAGAAGCAGTGCTTGATAACGGTAACCTGTTTCTAGTCCTGGTACTTACGGTTATAATTATGCAAATGGTCAATCGGATCAAGCGGCAGCGGGAAGCGGCAAACGCACGGACGAACGAAACCATGGAGCATATTAAATCGCTCTATCACATTGTAGAGACTTCAAGTCAGCATGATTTTATGAACATCGGGCAAGTCATTACGGATTATGTGGTGAAGCTTACTAAGCTGGACAAAGCATTGTTCTGGTTTGCAAAGAAGAGTGGGGAGCCTGCCCCTGAGAGCCGTCAGACCGGCTGGCAGCAGGAGGAGGAATGGTTCCTGTTTGCAGAGCTGGAGAAGCACGAGCATGAATGGAGATTGCAGCGCGAACCTGTATTTAAAAGCCTACCCGGACTCGGAGACTTTCTGCTCATGCCTGTGAGAATGAGTACACGTTTTGTAGGCATGATTGGCGTCAAGCTGGAAGCATCAGAGGGGCTGGAGGGCCGCAGATGGTACATCCAGCAGCTAATGTTTCTTTCGGAGCTGAGCGCTATTATTCTGGAGCGCCATGAGCTTGGCGTTATTGAGAACCGGCTGATCATCACCAATGAACAGAACCGGATTGCCGATGAAATGCATGATAGCGTGTCGCAGAGCCTTTTCGGCATTGTCTATGCAACTCATTCTCTGAAGCAGACGTGGCGGAAGATGTCCGAATCCGAGCTGGAGGAGCAAATTGAGCTGATCCATGATTCAGCTACCAAGGTTGCCAAGGAGCTACGCATTACCATTTACAGCCTCAGCTCCAAAAAGAGTGGCGGTCCTACATGGCTGGGCATGGTTAGATCACATTTAAAAAGCTTGTCCAGGCTGAATGATGTGGAAATTGAGTTAAAAATAACGGGGGATGATTTCAGTCTTCCTTATCCTTACCACAAGGCGCTCTTCCGGATTATATCCGAAGCGACAGGCAATGCCATACGTCATGGTGCTGCCAGCCGGGTGGATGTCGAACTGTCACTTAAGCCGAAATGGATCAGACTTTCGATAAGCGACGATGGCGTTGGTTTCGATACTGATCTGCTCTGGACCGAATCCGAGGATAATACCGGCGGATTAGGCATGAAGAATATGCAGTATCTGGCACAATCCCTAGGCGGTGACTTCCAGTTGTCCAGCAGTGAGAATGCAGGCACCAGAATTTTAATTTCGATACCTGTCGGCGTGGCTGAACTAAAAAATGCATAAACTTTAGGCAGGAGGTCGTTCTAGTGAAAATCGTCATTGTTGATGATCACCCATTGGTTAGAAGAGGACTCGCGGCGGTCATTTCCATGCAGTCGAATCTGCATTTCGCCGGCGAAGCAACGAATGGCCAAGAAGCTCTTCTGATCATAGAAGAGACGCAGCCTGATCTTGTGCTTATTGATCTCAAGCTGGCCGATGAATCAGGTCTGGATGTCATCAAAGCAGCGCGTTCACGTGGGCTGATCAGCAAGTTCATCCTGTTGACCTCATCGGCGAGCCGGGAGGATTTCCTGAAGGCGGAAGAAGTACTGGTTGATGGGTATGTGCTCAAAGAAGCGTTGCCTGAGGAACTGCTGTTTGCCATTCAGCTGGTTCACAAAGGCCGGAAGTATTATGATCCCGGACTGATGGAAGATAAGATGCGGATGAATGGCAACAGTCCAACAGATGAATTGACTCCGAAAGAAAAAGAGGTGCTCATTGAGCTTGGACAGGGGGCAAGCAACCGGGAAATTGCCGCCAGGCTGTTCATCAGTGAGTTCACGGTGAAAAAGCATGTTAGCCAGATTCTGGCGAAGCTTCAAGTAGCTGACCGGACACAGGCTGCACTATACGCGAACGCGGTGGGGCTCACCAAGTATGAGATGTCATACGATTAACTTCCATTTAATTTAAAGTATGTAAGAACACGGACATCATAGTCTGTGTTTTTTTTTGCCTTCAGGAGGGTTTTCACACGAATATTGTATTGCCTTTGATGTTAGAAAAGCCATCTGAACAGAATCTGAACAGGATATTACATGCCCATATGCCTACGGACGTAGCTATTAATGCCACGACTTGTTAGGCTTTTCCAGTCATATGGTACTAAAGTATACCATCCAGCCCCTCTTTTGTAGTAAACCCTCTCACACGAAAGTGAAGATTAAAGTGATGGTATGACCCATGTGGGGATTCCCAGGGATTGATAAAATAAAAGCAAGATATCTGAAACTTTCATGAATGCTTTCAGAATGTAACGAATGCGGAAGGAGGGTTACTGTGGAAAAGACGATTTTGGATTACATTAACCTGATTAAGAAGAGGTTATGGTTAATCACACTGTTTGTATTAATCTCCTGCGCCACCACCTTCTATGTCAGCAAGAACTTCGTCGTGCCTGTCTACTCAGCCTCCGGACAACTGCTCGTCAACAACGCCGCGAATGTCCCCGAGAGCAACAATCTTAATAATCTGAACTTCAGTCTCAACCTCATCGAGAGCTATAAGGAAATTATGAAGTCGCCAACGATTATGAAGAGCGTAGTAGCAGAACATCCGGAGTTCAATCTGACAGAACAGCAATTGGCTGGCAAGCTGCAGATTAAGTCTTCGGAAAAGAGCCAGGTAATCAACCTGAGCGTACAGGATGAGAGCTACACCAAAGCGGCTACGATAGTAAACGCGGTTTCGCAGACATTCATCCGCAGTTTGCCGGCGCTGATGAATCTGGACAATGTGGCATTCCTGACACCGGCTGATCCTACTGATGTTCCTGGACCCGTTAACGGCGGATCAACAATGAACATTATCATCAGTTTTGTAGTCTCGCTGATGGCAGCGATCGGAATTATTCTGCTGTTGGAGACTCTCAACGGTACACTCCGGACAGAGAAGGAAGCAGAGTTCGATCTTGGACTTCCGGTGATCGCCAGCATTCCTGCGATCCGCAAACGGGATTTAGGAAAGTCGGCAAACGCTAAAGCAAGAGTAGGGGAGGGTGCTTATGTTACGGCTGAATAAAAGTCTGATCGCGGACATTAATCCATCCTCGCATATCTCCGAATCCTTCCGCTCGCTGCGCACCTACATCAGGCAGCTTGGGCTGCTGAAGGGCAGTGGAGGGCAAGTGCTCCTCTTCACTTCTGCTGAGGGCGGGGAAGGCAAGACGACCATATTGTCGAATCTTGCAGTTTCCTTTGTACAGGATGGTAAAAAGGTGGCGGTTGTAGACTGCAACCTGAGACATCCGGGACTGCACAATGTGTTTGAGGTAGAAGGCAGTCAAGGACTTGCCGCATATCTCGGAGGCTTGGAAGAAGCAAAGGACATTGCCGTTTACGGCAATCTGGCCAATCTGGCGGTAATCCCGGCTGGAATTACCAGCGTAAGTCCTCCGGACCTGCTGGGCAGTGTGAGAATGGCAGGCTTGCTGGAGGAGCTGAAGGCGAACTTTGATCTGGTACTGCTTGATTCGCCACAGGCGGTTGAATACAGTGATGCACGCATCCTGGCTCCCCTGTCTGATGGACTGATTATCGTCGCCAGACACGGCAAGACCAAACGGGAGTCGCTCAAAAAGCTGAAAGGCCTGATGGAGCAGACAGGCGTGAAAATTCTCGGAATTGCTATGAATCAGACCAGGTAGTACTTCCAAGCGGGTTTTGTTCTAAAGAGAATACGAGTGGAGCCAATACTTACAAAACCATGGTGTATGCTTCCGGAGCAAGTTTTGTACGAGAATATTCGGATGAGGCATATGCTTACAAAACTCTTAGGAGGTAAGTGCGATGAAGAAGGTAAAAAAGGTGATTATCCCTGCAGCAGGACTAGGAACGCGCTTCCTTCCTGCGACGAAAGCAATGCCTAAGGAAATGCTGCCGATCATTAATAAGCCCACTATTCAGTACATTGTGGAAGAAGCGATCGCTTCCGGCATCGAAGACATCATCATCGTTACAGGTAAAGGGAAACGCGCAATTGAGGATCACTTCGACAATGCTTTTGAACTGGAGTCCAGACTGCTGGAAGACGGCAAGCTGGAGCTGCTGAAAGAGGTTCAGCGTTCATCGAAAGTTGAAATTCACTATATTCGTCAAAAAGAACCTAAAGGTCTGGGTCATGCAGTATGGTGCGCCAGACGTTTTATCGGAGACGAGCCCTTTGGTGTAATGCTCGGTGATGACATCGTAACCGGCAAAGTTCCCTGCCTGAAGCAGCTGATCGACCAATACGAGGAAACGCAGAATTCAGTCATCGGGGTTCAGGAAATTCCTGATGAATTCACCAACCGTTACGGCATCATTGAACCGGATTTGCAGGATGGACGATTGTACCGGGTTAATAATTTTGTCGAAAAACCGGCGATTGGCACCGCGCCATCCAACCTGGCGATCATGGGACGTTACGTGTTCACTCCAAAGATTTTCAAATACCTGGATCTTCAAGAAAAAGGCGCAGGCGGTGAAATTCAGCTGACGGATGCTATTCAGAAGCTGAATCAGAGCGAGCGGGTATATGCATATAACTTTGATGGTACGAGATACGATGTCGGTGAACGGCTGGGATATATTTTGACTACACTCGAATTTGCACTGCAAAGTGAGGATCTGCGGTATCCGGTGATGGATGCAATGGCAGAATGGCTCAGCAAAGAGGGATTAACTCTGAATAGCTGAAAACCAAGTTTATACTTTCGAAAAGAGCAAACTTTTAGGAGGAATGAGGAGAAATGAGCATGCAAAAACTGCCGGAAGACTATGAGGCCGTCCTGCCGAAACTTTACATGCTACATGCCAAAGAAGGAAGTAAAGAAATGGATTCCTATCTGGTGATGAAGCGGATTATCGACATTTTTTTCTCCGCTCTTGGCCTTCTCGTGCTGCTGCCGCTGTTCATCGTGGTGGCAATCCTGATTAAGCTGGAAGATCCGAAAGGAAAGGTGTTCTTCCGTCAGAACCGGGTTGGCAAGGACGAGAAGCTGTTTCCAATGTATAAGTTCAGATCCATGGTCTCCAATGCCGAGGAGCTGAAAGCGAATCTTCTGGCCTACAACGAGGTCAGCGGCGCGATGTTCAAGATCAAAAATGATCCCCGCATTACCCGTACAGGAAGATTCCTGCGCAAGACCAGCATTGATGAATTGCCTCAGCTCTGGAATGTGCTGATGGGTCATATGAGTCTGGTGGGTCCCCGTCCTCCGCTATTGGAGGAAGTTGCCCAGTACACAGAGTATGACAAGCAGCGGTTAATGGTTACACCAGGCTGCACGGGCTATTGGCAGGTAAATGCGAGAAACAGTGTCGGATTTGATGAAATGGTTCAGCTGGATCTGACCTACATTCATATCCGCAGCACGATGCTGGATCTCAAAATCATCTTCAAGACAGGCCTGATGCTGCTCGGCTCTAAAGATGCGTATTAATAAAATGGAAATTGGGTGAATGCCGATGCTTGTATACGGAGACGTTCCTAAGATTTCCATAATCATCTGTACCTACAACCGGGCAGCTTTGCTGCTTAAGACGCTTCAGTCGCTGTTGCCGCTGGAGAATCTCGATCAGGCCGAAGTCATTCTGGTGGATAACAGCTCCAAGGATGATACGGCAGTAGTGGTCAAGCGGTTTATGGATACAGAAGGTACAGATATGGATATCCGTTACATTCTGGAGCCGGTACAAGGGTTATCGGCGGCCCGGAATACAGGAATTCTGGCTTCCAAATCGCCGCTCATCGCTTTTCTGGATGATGATGCGATTCCTTGCCGGAATTGGATAACGACAATTGTAGACACGTTTGATCAAAAGCCCGAGGTCATGGCCATGGGCGGCAAGATTGCTCCGATCTTCGAAAGCAAGCGCCCGGATTGGCTGATCAAGCCGTTCGAGCTGCCTTACACCATCGTTGATTTGGGCAACCGTATTAAGGAATATCCGAAACGGCTTCATCCCTGCGGCGCGAATATGGCGATGCGCAAGGTGGCCTTTGATATCAGCCTGTTTCCACTGGAGCTCGGAAGAAAAGGAGATTCACTTCTCTCCGGTGAAGAGACCTGGCTGTTCAATCAGATTGAAAGTCAGGGACATTCAATTCTTTATCATCCGCAGATGGCTGTCGATCATTTCGTACCGGCCAACCGTTTGACGGAGGATTGGATAATGAAAAGATATTACAGTCAAGGCATATCCAACGCGATGAAAAGCGCTGGTGTGAAGGATAATCTGCTCCTGCTGGGTAAGACGGCCGCCAAAGTCATCTATGTGATGGCTGATTCGATCCTCTCCAGAAGCCAGGGAAGAAAACTTCTGAACAAATGCCGGCTGGAGAGTATTCGCGGAACTCTTCATATGATCTGGAATCGGAAGAGGGAATCTGCAGCGGGGTGAGGGAGACAATGACGAATTTTGAGTGGGGCTCCAAAATAAATGCTATACCATACGGAATGCTCTATCTCATGTCCGCACTGTTCCTAGGAACTGCGGTCATCTATCAGCCGGTAATAGCGATAGCAGCCGTACTCCTGATTATATTGCTGGTTGTCTCGATCTCTCGTCCTGAACTCATCAGCTATTTCGTCCTGCTCACGACAGCAGTCTCCATCAACTTTCTGTATCCGGGAAGCATGTTCGGCATTGAGATTCTCTCGCTTTACAAGCTGGTGATCCTGGTGCTGCTGGTACCCTGCATTCTGGTGAATGGATTGAAATTCCGTCTGAGCCCGCCCCTTTGGGCAATGGTGGGGCTGCTCTTCATCACCTTTGGCACCTCCATATGGTTGCCGGAGATGAGCGGGTCCATTGCAATTAAGGCCTTTATCGGGTTATCTCTTCCTTTTGTCTTCCTCTTGATTAACTGGAAGAAGGAAGTTGCCGAACGGCAAATCCGTATTCTCGCTTCGCTTCCACTAATGAGTGTACTGGCCGGAATCATGCTGCAAGTCGCACACCTTCACCCTTTGCTTGATGTGGAGTTCACCGGCGCTGTACGGATTCAGGGAGCGAACATTCCGGCGCATTTGGCGATGCTGGCCTTCATGGGAGTGGGAATTGCCTTCATTGAGATTAAGCGCAGTCCGCAGCATGCACGGTATTTCTACATCATGCTGGCATTGAACTTCCTGATACTCATTGGAACAGGGACACGCGGACCGATATTGGCACTGGTGTTAATGGCTCTGTACTATTTCTACGATATTTCTAAGCAGTACTTGAAGGGCAGAACACAATTTCTGATTCCGCTCCTGTGCTCGGTTATTCTGATCTTCTCGGCGGTATATCTGCAACTCGACAACATCAAGAAGCGTTCATTCGAACGCACGACGGAGACGACGGTTGACTTATCGGGGCGTGCAGAAGCCTGGGAATACTTCCTGAACAAGGCGGCAGATTCTCCGTGGTCGGGCAGAGGACTTGGAGCCGTTACAGTGGCGAATGACGGAACACTGTATAAAGGATTCGTGGTTCCCCACAACGAGTATATCCGCTTTTACTTTGATGGAGGGTATATCGGAGCTATACTGCTTCTCATTTCATTATTGGCTGTGTTTACTCTGGTATACAGAGCGTTGGCAAAGCCAGTCAAACCATATTATCTGTTCTTCCTAGCAGGGTTTATGATTTATTCGTTTTCCGACAACACGCTGTCGACGGTCCAATCGATTATTCCTTTCTGTTGGTACCTGAACTGCTTGTATCGATCTTCACAGCCAACCGATTCCCCACAAAAAGAAGTGATACGATGAACCAAGTGAACATGTTCGATGTCAATTTCGATAACTATGATTTCATGGACCTGCTTGATTACATTGATAAGACTATTCAGGAGCGGTCACAATCGTACATCCTGACCTGCAACGTCGATCATGTGATCAAGCTTCGCAAGGACAAAGAGTTCCAGACCGTCTATTCCGAAGCAGGTGCTGTAGTGGCAGACGGAATGCCGCTCATCTGGGCCTCAAAAATGCTTGGTAAGCCGCTGAAGCAAAAGGTATCGGGAGCAGACCTATTCAGCCGCCTAGGCAATGCCTTTGAGCAAAGGAAGTACCGGCTGTTCTTCCTAGGCTCTGCACAAGGTGTGCCGGAGCAGGCAACCAAGAATCTTAAAGCGGCCTATCCCGGCATGAATATTGTCGGCTGCTATTCTCCTTCCTACGGCTTTGAGCACAACGATGAAGAGAACCAGCGTATTATCGAAATGCTGACGGAAAGTCAGCCGGATATTGTGTTCGTAGGCGTGGGAGCGCCGAAGCAGGAGAAGTGGATTTACCGGCACTACAACTCTTACGGGGCGCCGATCTCCATTGGCGTGGGAGCCACCTTTGACTTTTTGTCAGGATCGGTGAAGCGGGCGCCGGATTTCATGCAGAGAACAGGGCTCGAATGGTTCTGGAGGCTCAGCCAGGAACCGGGCAGGCTCTGGAAAAGATATCTTGTCGATGACGCTCAATTCCTGGTTCTGCTGCTCAAAGAGCTGCGCAAACGGGATAAAGCAAAGGGAGGCAGGCTGGAATGAATGTAAGTCTTCCGTCCATGAAGTCAGCAGGAACGCTGCTGCTGATCTGCGGTATATGTCTTGGGCTTCCGCTGATGATCGGGTTTGCCAGTGCGAAGCTCAGCTCCTCCAATAGTCTTCAGGGGATTATCCTGGCGGGAATCCTGTTTCCGGCCTTCCTGCTGGCATTGCTGAAGCCGAAGGCGCTAATCGCCTATACCTTGCTGGTCTGGGCGGTTGCTCCAGAGCTGCGGCGGATCGCTGATTGGTCGGAAGGAGTCTATCATTCTGTATCACTGCTCAGTCTGGCACCGCTGCTCACGGGTGCTACCCTGGCAATTCCGGTGCTGGGGGAGATTCACCGCATCCGTAAATCTTCCACCCGGATTATCCTGTTGTTCTCGGTGGCACTCGCTTATGGAGCGCTGATTGGCCTGGCGAAGAACGGCATAGGCTCCGTGTACGATCTGGCCAATTATATCGTACCCTTGCTGCTGATTCCGTTCTTCGCGGTAACCCGCTTTAGACCGAAGGATATTGACCGGTTGCTTAATGCTTTTGCCAACATCGCCGTTCTCGTAGCTATTTACGGAATCGTCCAGTATTTGACCGTCCCACCTTGGGATGCCTTCTGGATGAAGAATGCCGATATGATGTCCATTGGCACACCGTATCCTTTGGAAATCCGGGTTTTCTCCACGCTGAATTCACCCGGACCTGCAGCGACCTTCCTGGTCTTTGCCCTGGTACCGATGATTCTGGAGAAAAGATGGCAGGGTACCCTGCGCTGGATCGGCGTTATGCTCGTTGTCGTCTGCCTCCTGACCACGCTGGTGCGTTCAGCCTGGCTGGTCATGCTGGTCATGCTGCTGGTATACATCGCTTCCTCCCCGTCAAAGGGCAAATGGAAGGCGCTGCTCCAGCTGGTCTTCGTCGCTGCCGCACTGTTCTGGATTGTCCCTAAGCTTCCGGGCGCGGAAGGACTGGTTGCCCGTATGGAGACACTGACCTCTGTGCAGGAAGACCACTCCTATAATGAACGCCTGAGCCTATGGCAGAACATGCTTCCGATGGTTGCGGCCAATCCGGTCGGTCAAGGCATAGGCAGTGTAGGCCAGGGCACCAAGATCGGCAATGGTGGAGAACTGGGCGAATACGGAAATATGGACAACGGTGTAATCGCCTTACTGCTTACCTTCGGGGTCCTGGGCGCATTGTTCTTCTTTGGTGCCCTGGGCGCAGTCATTAAACAAATTATAGTCAGAGTGACCAGCAGAGACAGTCTTCAGCCATATGCCCGTTTATCACTGGCAGCATGGATGGGAGCGGTGGTCAGTCTGGTATCGGACAACGGTTTTCCCGGACTCAAGGGTTACCTGATCTGGATGCTGATTGGATTAGGGCTTGGGGCCAAAGAGATTATTGATAGCAGAAAGAAGGGAACACCACATGCAGCCATTGAACGCGAAATCACTTCCCAATAGCACGGTCTGGTCCTCGCTTCGGCGTTTTACCAAGAGCAAGGACAACAGCTCCGCAGCTGTGAAGACCATGTTCGTCAGCGTGCTGATCCTGCTGGTGAATATGCTGACCGGTGTGCTGACCGCCCGCTACCTGGGTCCTACAGGACGCGGAGAACAGACAGCTATGGTGAACTGGTCACAGTTTCTGGCATTCAGCATGAGCTTTGGGATTCCTTCGGCGCTGATCTACAACGCCAAAAAGAATCCGGATGAAGCTGGCGTACTCTATCGGGTGGCCTTGCTAATCGCACTGGCATTCGGGACCGCAGCCATGATTGTCGGGATTGTGATCCTTCCATACTGGCTGAAATCCTTCAGCCCGAATGTCGTACTGTTTGCGCAATGGTCAATGATCCTGTGCCCGCTGATCGTGGTCTCACAGATCAACAATGCAGCTTTTCAGTTCAGAGGCGATTACAAGACCTTCAACTGGCTGCGGTACCTGCTCCCGCTGATGACGCTGGTAGCCATCGGAATTCTAATCCTCACCCGTTCGATGAATCCTTTTACAACTGCACTTGCTTATCTGGTACCTTCAGTGCCGGTCTTCATCTGGATGACGGTTACCCTGCTTCGTACCTACAGAGTGAAGATGAAGGATGCTTACAAGAATTTCAAAAGACTGTTCACCTACGGACTGGGTTCCTACGGAAATGATTTGCTCGGACAGTTCTCCTTCTATATCGATCAGATCATTATCGCCGGCCTGTTGCGGCCAGCCGATCTGGGATTATACGCGGTAGCAGTAAGCCTCTCGCGGATGGTCAACTTTTTCTCGAATTCGATCACTGTGGTGCTTTTTCCAAAAGCTTCTGAACTGTCCAAGGATGAGGCCATTTCCCTTACCTTCAAAGCCTTTCGGATCAGTACAACGTTCACACTGCTGGGCTCCCTGTTCCTGATGCTGGTTGCACCATTCGTGATTCCGCTGCTGTACGGCAAAGATTTCAACACTGCTCTGACGGTGTTCCGCCTGCTGCTGCTGGAAGTTACGATCAGCGGAGGCACATTGATACTGGCCCAGGTGTTCATGGCACTCGGCAAGCCAAAATTCGTATCCATCCTGCAAGGGGTCGGACTGATGCTGGTCATTCCGCTGCTGTTCCTGCTGGTACCAAAATTCGGATTGTTCGGGGCAGGGGTAGCGATGCTGTCATCGGCGGTGCTGCGGTTCTTGTTCATTATCCTGAATATCAGATACAACCTGAAGGTCAAGCTGCCCCGCCTTATCATTAACGGGGATGACATTCAGTGGATGAAGACGACGATGAATTCCTATATTCGTAAAAAACCTATGGATACCTAAGCAATTAAAGTAATTAAAGTAGTTGAGTGAGCAGAGGCACGATGCGAGAGGTGTTTTTGCTTAAAAGAAAAAAGGACAGTGTGAGAGGAAAGTAGAGAAAGTTTGGAGCTGTAGAAACGAAGTGTCCGCCTTTGTTCTCTGATTTCAACCGCAACCAGCGGTTCAATCAAAGAAATCAGAGAACAACAGCGGTCGAAAGCCCAAACATTTCTCGAATTGACGACAAACACTGGACTGAAAAAGGAGGATACCTTCATGGATTCAGTGAAAAGCGTGCTTGGCGGCCCGGGCAGTTACCCGATATCGGCTGTCATCATTGCTCAGGATGACGAAGTTCGAATATCCAAAGCAATTCAGTCCTGCCGACTATTCGCCGATGAGGTGGTTGTAATCGACGGAGGGAGCAAAGACGGGACGGTGCAACTCGCCGAAAGCTTGGACTGCCGTGTGTTCGTTAACCCATGGCCCGGATACGCGAAACAAAGGGAATTCGGAGTGGAACGCGCCGTCCATGATTGGGTCTTCCTGATTGATACCGACGAAGTGGTCAGCGATGAGCTGGCGCAGGACATTCTGGACCGCAAGCCGGGACTTACAGACAGGGAAATAGCCTTCTCGCTGTACCGGATCGGAGATTTTCTGGGCAAGTGGCTGGATAAGGGTGAATACCTGGTGCGTCTCTATAACCGCAAGGCATATGCCATCCGCAACAGTCTGGTACATGAAATACCTGAGGTACCAGAGGATAAGACAGTCAAGCTGAACGGAATACTCTGGCATCAGGGCTTCCGCAGCATCAATGACCATGTCGCCCGCTTTAACAAATATACCGATCTGGAAGCACAGACGGCTTATGCCAGCGGCAAGCCCTTTAAGATCAGCCGCTTGCTGATTCGCCCGCCGGCTCGTTTTTTACAGAAATATTTCCTGCATGGTCTGTACAAAAAAGGGATTTCAGGGTTTGCAGTATCCATATTCTGGGTGATGTATGAATTCATGGTCGGCTTCAAGCATTACGAACTGAACAGCTCCGGCAAGCTGGCCCGGCATAATGCACTGGGTCAGGCGGAAAAAGAGAAAAAAGGGGAGAGAAGCTATGCCGTACAGTGACGGACTGAACATTATGACTACCGGCCTTAGCTGGCCCTCTTTACAGCCAGGCGGACTTAACACGTATTTCAAATCCGTCTGTGAGCAGCTCTCTTCACGCAACAAGGTGCACGCGCTGATCTGCAGTCAAGAGACGCCTGCCACCGCCAAAGAGCTGATAATCCACAACGCCGGCGATCCCAAACAAACCATTTGGAAGCGTAAGGATGCGTTCCAGCGCAAGGCAGCGGATCTGATGGGGAATGGAAGCGGACGGATAGATATTCTCTATTCCCACTTTGCACCTTACGGAATCGGCCCGGCGCTCGAAGCCAAGAAACGCGGCATCCCTGTGGTGATGACCTTCCATGGTCCATGGAATGAAGAGATGAAGATCGAAGGTCAAGGAATCAAACACCGGGTCAAAACAACCATTGCCAAATCGATTGAACATAAAGCCTATAAGCTTGCGGACAGATTCATCGTACTCAGCGAATACTTCCGCGACATGCTGCACAGCCTGCACGGGGTGCCGCTGCATAAGATCACAGTGATCCCTGGTGCTGCTAATGTGGACCGCTTCATCCCCGCCACCAACCGGCTGGCGATCCGGCGGACACTGAATCTTCCAGAGGGGGCAACCACTGTACTGACGGTGAGACGCCTGATGAACCGGATGGGGCTTTTGCAGCTGCTGGAGGCCTGGAAGCAGGTCGCCGAGCGTTTCCCGAATGCGATTCTGCTGATTGGCGGCAAAGGCCCGCTGCGCGGAGAGCTGGAAGAGAAAATTGCAGACTACGGACTCGGCAACAAAGTAAGGCTGTTGGGATATATCCCCGATCATGAGCTGGCCTCTTATTATCAGGCAGCGGACATGTTCGTGGTTCCGTCTCAGGCACTGGAAGGATTCGGACTCATCACCGTCGAGGCATTATCCTCCGGACTTCCCGTAATGGCGACTCCGGTAGGCGGCAATAAAGAAATTCTGCAGGGCTTCCGGCCGGAGCTGCTGTTCAAGGGTTCATCCAGCGATGATATGGCGGAAGGCATGATTCACATGCTGAGTAACCGTAAGCTGCTGCCGGGCCGTGATGAATGCAGAAACCATGTGCTCGAAAAGTATACCTGGCAGCATGTAGGCGACCAAGTAGAATCCGTATTCCTTGAAACGTTAGGAAAGGGTGTGGCTGCAGGATGCTAAAAGTCGCTTATATCGATCATACCGCCAAATGGAGCGGCGGAGAGGTGGCCCTGTTCAACATTCTCACCAATATCGGTGAAGAGATTGAACCGCTCGTGATCCTCGCTGAAGAAGGCACACTTGCCGAACGTCTCCGGGAAAAAGGCATTGATGTACGCGTCATCCCGATGGATGAAAGCATCCGCAACCGCGGACGGAATGCCGTCAATCTCGGTGCGCCTGCTGCCGCGCTTGGACTACTGTCCTATGGACGCAAGCTGGCTCCCATCCTCAAGCAGGAGAAAGTGGATTGTGTGCATACCAATTCCCTGAAGTCGGCATTCTACGGAGCCGTTGCCGCCAAAAAAGCCGGCGTGCCGCTGATCTGGCATATCCGGGATCACATCGGAGCCCCTTATCTCAAGCCGGTTGTCGCCAAGGCGATCCGGCTGATGTCACGCCTGCTGCCGAACGGTGTCATTGCGAATTCACATTCCACGTTGAATGCGCTGGAGCTGCCCCGTACGAAGAAGACACTGGTTGTCTATTCCGCGTTTGCCAAAGCAATTGGCGAAGGCATCGGCAAAAGGGACCAGAAGGACTTCAACGTTCTGCTGGTAGGCCGGCTCGCTCACTGGAAAGGCCAGCATATCGTCCTGGAAGCAGCTAAGGCTTTTAAGAACGATAGCCGGGTGAAATTCTGGCTGGCCGGAGATGCCCTGTTCGGTGAAGAAGAATACAAAAATGAGTTAATTCAGAAGATGCAGCAGGATCAACTGACCAATGTCAGCCTGCTGGGTCATGTGGAAGATATACAAGGCCTAATGAACAAAGCCGATTTGCTGATCCACACCTCGATTACACCTGAACCGTTTGGCCAGGTGATCGTCGAAGGTATGGCGGCTGGACTTCCGGTCATTGCCTCCAATGAAGGCGGGCCGGTAGAGATTGTGGTTCCCGGTGTCACGGGAATGCTGATCCAGCCTGGAGACCCAGTCGTACTTGCAGACTCCATCACCTGGATGCTGAACCATCCCGAAGAGCGAAGACGGATGGCGGATAGTGGAATGAAACGGGTGAAAGAGCATTTTGTCATCGAAAATACGGTCAAGGATATCGTCGATTACTACAAAGGCTTGCTGGCAGCGACCTGACCTTATGTAAGACAAGAGCTTGTAGCTCGATCAGGAACTAATACATCCATGCGTTCACTACTTGATGATGCTGCTCCATAAAACTTTGAGGATGATTCACATGAAAATTGCGATAGCGCACGATTACTTAATCCAAATGGGCGGGGCGGAAAGAGTAGTGGAGGTATTCCACCACATGTATCCGGATGCTCCGATCTTCACGACGGTTTTTAACGGAAGCCGGCTGACCGACAACCTCAAAGACGCGGATATCCGGGCCTCCTGGCTGCAAAAAATTCCGGGAGTGAAGACCAACTTTAAAGGGGTGCTGCCGCTTTATCCCATGGCCATCCGTGATTTGGACTTTCGCGGGTATGATATCGTCCTGAGTTCCAGCAGTGCTTTCATGAAAAGCATACAGGTGCCCGAGTCTACGTTTCATCTATGCTACTGTCATACTCCGATGCGGTTCGCCTGGGACTATGACACCTACATGGAGCGGCAATCGAATTCCGGATTGTTCAAAAGACTGCTCAAGGTCTACATGCAGCGCCTCAAGAACTGGGACCAGCGGACTTCCAAAAATGTAAACCAGTTTGTTGCCAATTCATCCGTGGTAAAAACGCGGATTCAGAATTATTACCACCGGGATGCGGATGTGATCTTTCCACCGATCAACACCGCACGCTTCAGCAGTTCGTCCTCTATAGGCGATTACTACCTGATCGTATCCCGGCTTGTATCCTACAAGCGGATTGATCTGGCGGTAGAAGCTTTCAACCGCAACGGTCTGAAGCTGTATATCGTCGGTGACGGGCCGGACCGCAAGCGCCTGGAGGGCATGGCCAAAGACAATGTATCGTTTCTGGGCCGGCTTGAGGATGCGGAGGTTACGGGCCTGATGTCGAAGTGCCGGGCATTCATTTTTCCCGGAGAAGAGGATTTTGGCATCACGCCGCTTGAGGCGAATGCCGCAGGAAGACCGGTGATTGCCTATCAGGCCGGAGGGGCACTGGATACCATCGTCCCCTATGTCAACGGCGTATTCTTCCAGCATCAGGAAGTTGATGATTTACTTAAAGCCATTTACGAAGTGGAGTCCTACGCGTGGGACATTGGGCAGATTATGGGTCATGCGCGTAAATTCGATGAACAGGCGTTTATGGTTCAGTTCAAGCAGTATGTGGAACAGGCCTACGTCAATTTTCTAAAAGGAGGATGATTGTATGAAGCTGACAGTAATCGGTACCGGCTATGTCGGTCTTGTATCTGGCGTATGTTTTACACTGAATGGGAACCATGTGATTTGCGTGGATAAGGATGAGGAGAAGATTGAAAAGCTGGGCCGGATGGAATCCCCCATCTACGAGCCGGGTATCGAAGCGCTGATCGAAATGAATTTGCGTGAAGGCAGGCTTTCTTTCTCCTCCGATCTTCAGGAATCGGTAAGACGCTCCGATATCGTCATTCTGGCTGTAGGGACACCTTCACTGCCGGGCGGCGAAGCAGATCTGAGATATATCGAAGGTGCAGCCATAGAAGTCGCCCAAGCGATGGAAGGCTACAAAATCATCATGACCAAGTCAACTGTTCCTGTTGGCACGAACGAGAAAATCCGCGGTATCATCGCTTCCCACACGAATCATCCCTTCGATATCGTCTCCGCTCCGGAATTCCTGCGTGAAGGCTCAGCCATCCGCGATACGCTCCATCCCGACCGGATTGTCATCGGACTTGATAACCCGGAGCTTGAGCCTACGATGCGCCAGCTTCACCAGGGCTTCACGGAAAATGTGTTCGTAACGGATATCCGCAGTGCGGAAATGATCAAATATGCATCCAATGCTTTTCTGGCAACCAAGATCTCCTTTATTAACGAGATAGCCAACATTTGCGAAAAAGTGGGAGCTGATGTAACCCTGGTGGCAGAAGGCATGGGGATGGACCGTAGAATCGGCTCCTCGTTCCTGCAGGCCGGCATCGGTTATGGAGGCTCCTGTTTCCCGAAAGATACCAATGCCCTGATCCAGATTGCAGGCAACGTGGATTACGAGTTCAAGCTGCTGAAATCCGTAGTCGAGGTGAACAAGGGGCAGCGGTTCATGATTATCTCTAAGCTGCATGAATCCCTTGGCAACCTGCGCGGCGCAGTGATCGGTGTATGGGGCCTGGCCTTCAAACCGAATACCGATGATGTACGCGAAGCACCCGCCCTTGAAATTGTTGAGGCGCTGGTGGCCGAGGGCGCTACAGTGAAGCTCTATGATCCGATTGCTGCAGATAACTTCAGACAGCAATATGATCATCCGCAGCTCCGCTGGTGCGGCCTGCCGGAAGAAGCGGCAGAAGGCAGTGATGCAGTATGCCTGCTGACCGACTGGAGCATGTTCAAGGATATTGATCTGCATAAGCTTGCGGAGAGCATGCGCCGCCAGGTGCTGATCGATGGCCGTAATGTGTACTCCAAGGAGCAGATCGAGGGAACTGGCCTCGAATACCATTCGGTCGGCCGCCCGCAAATGGGGGGCCTGAGCGGCTACTCCCCCAGCGTAGCCGGTGCAGTCTAATCGCTCTTGCCCTTAACTGCCGCCAACAAGCGGCAATGCTCGGATCTTTAGCAGGGAGCTTCGCCTGCGGGTGAAGCCAGCTGAATGTCAAAGGAATTCACTGTAGCCATGCTACGGTGAAAATGCTGCCTGGGAAGCTGTCTAGGAATGGAACGGAGAGGAATTTTGGAACTGCAGGAGCGTAGCGTCCGCCTTTGTCTGCGGATTTCCACCGCCAATAGCGGTTTAAATCAAGAAATCTGCAGACAACAGCGGCCGAAAGTCCAAACATTCCTCGCAGAGACTTCCGCAACAGTTGACCTTAAGCATTGTCACGCAGCATAAAGCGAGAGTGGCATTCCTATCCTTCATGCGTCAGCCACCCGGCAGAAGCGCACAATAACAATCCGATATTATCGCGACAACACATAAATAGGAGGGTTCACTTATGAAACTGGTACTTCTATCTGGCGGTTCTGGTAAACGTCTCTGGCCTTTATCCAATGATTCACGTTCCAAGCAATTTCTGAAGGTACTGCAAAGTCCGGCAGGTGAGCCGGAATCTATGGTACAGCGTGTATGGAGACAGCTGCAGGAGACAGGTATGGCGGAATCCTCTTACCTTGCGACCGGCCGCAGCCAAGTGGAGATGATACAGAGCCAGCTCGGCACAGAAGTGCCTATCATTGTGGAACCGGAACGCCGTGATACCTTCCCTGCCATCGCATTGACTGCAGCTTATCTGTATTCGGTGGCAGGCGTGTCTCCCAGCGAGACCGTGGCCATTTTGCCGGTCGATCCTTATGTTGAGGCATCATTTTTTGACACCGTTGTCCAGCTTGAAGCAACGATGGAACAAAGCGGCGCAAACCTGGCGCTGATGGGCGTTGTTCCGGAACTGGCTTCCGAGAAATACGGCTATATTATTCCTACCAGCGATGAGGCAGCGGCAAGCGGCTATCTGCAAGTGAGTCACTTCCAGGAAAAGCCGGACCGTGTACAGGCCGAGGAGCTGATCAGTAAGGGTGCTCTGTGGAACTGCGGAGTATTCGCTTTCCGTCTGGGATATTTGCTGGATATTTTGCAGCGTAAAGGTCTGCCGTTGAACTATGAGGAGCTGCAGAAGCAATATAAATTGCTGGCTTCCATCAGTTTTGACTACGAAGTGGTAGAAAAAGAGGAGAACATCGTCGTTCAGCCTTACGCCGGTTTCTGGAAGGATCTTGGCACCTGGAATACCCTCACAGAAGAAATGAGCAGCAACCACGTGGGTAAAGGGTTCGTGACTGCCGATTCTGAAGGAACCTGCCTGATCAATGAACTGGATATTCCGATTACAGTCATCGGTGCGAAAGATTTAATCATCGCAGCCAGTCCGGATGGCATTCTGGTCACTCACAAAGCGGAAAGCCCGCGGATTAAGGAAGTGCTGAAGTCTTTTGAACAAAGACCGATGTACGAGGAACGCCGCTGGGGCCACTATAAGGTTATTGATTATGTGAAATATGATGAGGGCAACGAGGTGCTGACCAAGCGGATTTTCATAGCCGAAGGTAAGAACATCAGCTATCAGCTGCATCACAAACGCAGTGAAATCTGGACGATTGTCAGCGGAGAAGCCAGCATTGTGCTGAATGAGAAGATGCATAATGTGAAAGCGGGAGATGTAGTGCGCATACCGGAAGGCACGAAACATGCTATCCTGGCGCTAACCGATGTAGAGTTCATTGAGGTGCAGACGGGTTCAGAGCTGGTGGAAGAGGATAATATCCGCATCACACTGGACTGGAAAGATATTGCTCTTCATCAATTCATTTCTTAATGTAGCTACAATAATTACGCTGTAAAATTCGACTGAACCATCCCGGTTCATAGATAGGATAGGCCTAAACCTAGGGCTAAATTATCTATTTACCCAATTGTGTCAAATCCAAAACAGGTATTAAGAACCATTTATTAAGAAAAATTCATTAATGCTCTAAACTAAAAATTTAATAGAGACGATACTTACGGTAAGAGGGATAATTCCTTCCAAAACGAAAAAGGCAAACCTAATCGAAAGATAGGGACGCAAAGCTATAGGGCCTTCGAAAGAGTGGCAGCCTGGCTACCGAAAGGAAGATGAATTTTGACAACTTACCGTAAGTCGCGTCTGCTGTGTACCATGTTAACTATTGCCCTGTTATTGACTGTTGTGCCACTGAGTTTGGGGGCTGCGCCTTCGACCGCAGCTGCTTCGAGTTCTTCAGCACCGGTGAATCCGGATGCTTCAGCTGAAGCTGTCAAGCTGCTTGACAATCTGTACGCCATTTCCGGAAAAGGCATTATCACAGGCCAGCATGACTACCTGGAGAGCCCGGATGAGTTCAGCAACAAACTGAAGGGAACCAGCGGACAATTCGCTGCCCTCCATGGCTTCGAGCTTGGCGTGATCAGCGGCCAGTCGGAAAGTACTGCAGCAACTCAGCGCCAAAATGTAGTGAACAGTGCGATCAACTGGTATAAGAATGGCGGCATTGTCGCTATGACCTTCCATGAGCAGCTGCCCGGGACCTCCTATCTGTGGTCCAATGTGCAGAAGACGCTCAGCCAAGAGGACTTCAATAAGTATGTAACACCTGGAACAACCCAATACAACAGCCTCATCGCCGATCTGGACAAGGTGGCGGTTTCGCTTAAAAGCTTGCGGGATGCGGGCGTTCCTGTACTTTGGAGACCTTACCACGAAATGAACGGCAACTGGTTCTGGTGGGGGAAGAAGAACAATTTTGCAGAACTTTGGAATATTATGTATGATCGCTTTGTAGGCGTTCATAAATTAAACAACCTGCTGTGGGTATGGAACCCGAATGCTCCCAATGCCTGGTCTGATCCCTATGAACTGACCTATCCGGGGGCGGGTAAGGTAGATGTCCTTGCAGCAGATATATATAACAATGACTATATGAACAAGTATTATGACAACCTGTTAAGCCTCGCGAACGGCAAACCCATTGCCATTGGCGAAAATGGTGAAATGCCAAGTACAACCAAGCTCCAGCTTTCCCAGAGAAATTGGGTATACATGATGAACTGGGGAAAAATGCTCTATGAGAATAACAGTACAGATACCATCAAAAATTTCATGAGTGACAGCTACACAGTATCGCTTAATGAATATAAAGCGGGGGTAGTGCAGACACCTGCTCCAACGGCTACACCCACAGCAATACCGACGGCGACGCCAACGGCTACACCGACAGCAACGCCAGCTGCCACACCAACGCCAACTGCTACGCCGGTACCTTTACCCACAGCAACGGTAAAGCCAATAACTACCCCAGCGTCCGGTGATACTGTACAAACGCCTGTTGTGAATGGCCTTCACGGAGAGTATTTCAACAACATGACGCTTTCGGGCACACCTGCATTGGTCCGTGACGACGCTCTGCTTAATTTCAACTGGCGTCAAGGCTCACCGGACACCTCCCTTAAGGTGGATGGGGTCTCGGCCCGCTGGACCGGGCAGATCAAGCCTTTATACAGCGAGACCTACCAGATTATCACTACTTCTGACGATGGTATCCGTGTCTGGGTTAACGGCACAGCCGTAATCGACAGCTGGACCAAGCAGAGCGGAACTGAACGTATCGGAAGTATCCCTATGACGGCTGGGCAGCTCTATGATATCAGAGTGGAGTATTATGAGAATGCAGGCGATGCCAACATTCGTCTGATGTGGCAAAGCGCAAGCCAGGTCAAAGCAACCGTTCCAACAAGCGCATTATTTGTTAATACGTCAGCAGCCAGCATAAGCAAAACATCACTTGCAGTTGTAGCCGCATCAACACCGGCACCAACACCAGTGCCGACACCGGCACCAACACCGGTGCCAACACCGGTGCCAACACCGGCACCAACACCGGTGCCGACACCAGCACCAACACTGGTGCCGACACCAGCACCAACACCGGTGCCGACACCAGCACCAACACTGGTCCCAACATCAACACCAGCTCTTACAGCGGCTCCTGCTGCAAACGGGCTGCAGGCGGAATATTTTAATAATATGCAGTTAACTGGTGCTCCGGCAGTTGTGCGCACCGATGCCTTGCTGGATTTCAACTGGCGGCTGGGAACACCGGATGCTGCGATTGGCATTGATTTCTTTTCCGTAAGATGGAGTGGCAAGATCAAACCGCTGTATAGCGAAACCTATCAGATTTATACAACATCAGATGATGGTGTCCGCGTTTGGGTCAATAACACTCTTGTCATTGACAGCTGGATGAAGCAGAGCGGGACCGAACGCACAGGAAGCATAAGCCTGCAAGCCGGGCAACTATATGATATCAAAGTGGAGTATTACGAGAACCAAGGGGATGCAAGAGCGCGGCTGATGTGGGAGAGTCCAAGTCAAGTCAAGGGGACGGTCCCTGCCAGCGCACTGTTCCTTCCTTCCGCTTCCTAAAGTACTGCTGAATTCATCACCGAACGCCGATACTGGTTAAGACGTTACAATTCTAAAATCCTAAAAGTCCGATGGCCCTGCTATACAGCAGGGCTACTAAGCTATTTGTCTGCATTGCCGCAGGATGATGTAACCCTTGAAGGGAAGATCATCCATAGGCGTCAATGACAGCACTTGAGGCTGGAGAGAGGAGATTACATTGAACACTTACCGTAAGTACCGGCTTTTTACTACGATTATACCTATTATTTTCATCCTTTCCCTGCTGCCATGGAGTGAGGTGCGCAGTCTTGCCGTCGAACGAAGTATAGACATTCCTGCGGAGTCAGAGGCGAAGGCAAAGGCAGTCACACCAGTGAATCCTGCGGCTTCGAAGCAAGCGGCCAGCCTGCTCGATTATCTGGTTGACCTGGGAGGAAAAGGCGTGATTTCCGGGCAGCATGATTATCTGGAGAGCCCGGATGAATACAATAACAAACTGAAGAATGCAGCGGGAGATTATGCCGTCTTGCATGGTTACGAGCTTGGAGCGATCAACAACCAGTCCGAGAGGACTATTGCCCGTCAGCGGCAGGGTGTTGTGGATAGTGCTATCGAATGGCATGAAGACGGCGGTATTGTGGCAATGACGTTCCATCAGAATCTCCCCGGCACAACACCTGAATGGGCGAACGTCCACATGAGCCTTAGCCAGGAGAAGTTCGATGCCTACGTAACTCCGGGCACCCCGCAATACAAAAGTCTCCTTGCTTCCCTTGATGAGGTTGCCGTCTATCTGGGGGAATTGCGGGATGCAGGGGTTCCTGTCCTGTGGCGTCCATATCACGAGATGAACGGGAACTGGTTTTGGTGGGGCCAGAAAGATAACTTTTCCAAGCTCTGGGACATCACTTACGACCGTATGGTCAACAAGCATAAACTAAATAATTTATTGTGGGTGTGGAATCCGAATGCACCGAATGAGTGGGCAGATCCTTATAGTGCCTACTACCCGGGGGCGGATAAGGTGGATATATTGGCAGCAGATATCTACAATAATGATTACAAGCAGTCCTACTATTCAGATCTTCTCAATCTGGCTGATGGCAAGCCTATTGGCATAGGAGAGAGTGGAGAGCTTCCAGACCCTGTCACATTGTCTCAAACCCAGCGTAAATGGGTATATACGATGACATGGGGGAAAATGCTGACTGAAAAAAATGACCTCCAGAAAATCCGAAGCTTTATGACGGATAAGTACACGGTTTCGAGAAAGGAATACATTGAATCCCTAAGCGCCAAACCGAACACTCCGGTGCCCGTTATTGCCAAAAAAGGCTTAACAGGAGAATATTTCAACAATGCCGAACTCTCAGGGACTCCTGCACTGATCCGTAATGACAAGAAGATTGATTTTAACTGGCATGGAAACGGTCCGGCTGCGGGCCTTAATAAGGATACATTCTCCGTTCGCTGGACGGGTAAAATCAAGGCAGGCTACAATGAGAAGTATACCTTCACTGCTTCCTCGGATGATGGCATACGCGTATGGATCGGCGGCCAGCTAATCATCGACAGCTGGAAGAAGCAAAGTGGTGTCAGCCGCGAAGGAAGCATGCAGCTAAGTGCAGGAGTCTCTTATGACATTAAGGTCGAGTATTACGAGAACCGCGGAGATGCAAGCATCCGTTTGATGTGGAAAAGTCCGAGCCAGAAGAGTGCGGTCATTTCCCCAAGTGCCCTTTCCTTTCCTTGATGAACGAAGCAGAACAGCCTTTACAGAGTTGAACACGCACCCCGGAAGAAAGCGAGGACAAGGGAATGAGAACTAGGACTAAGAAAAAATCATACAAACCCCTTCATATTCTACTAAAATTCGTAGCACTGACCGTCTTGTTTCTGTTGTCCGTCTCTGTCTTCGGAGATGACGGAACGAATAGGGGCAAGGTGGAAGTAGACATGACCAAGCTGTCTTCAGCTAGTGATGTTGGACCGGATCTGCCGGAGGGCACAGTGCTCTGGGAGCTGGGGCAGCATGATGGATCGGCAAGAGAATTTGCGGAGACTGGCACCTCGAATGTGGAGGGAGTGGTTAATACCGCTTCTTCTACTCTAAAAGCCTCTGTGCTTCAGAAGATCCCTTCTGGGCTCAGAGGGGATACTAATCCCGAACTGCGGATTTCGTACAAGCTGGATAAGATCCCGGTGAACGGGGTCTTATTTCGCGTAAGCATCCTGGATGCTTACAAATCCGTACCGCAGATGAGTGTATTCTCCAACCGCCAGCTATCGGGAATCATTCAGATCGCCGGTGTTTCCGGAACGGACAGCAAATATACCTTCCGAAAAACATATGAGCTGTATATTCCGAAGGAGCAGCTGGTTACCGGTACCAATGAGCTGAAGCTGCAGGTCACACGCGGAATTTATTCCTCTGACATGGAGGATAAATACAACTGGTGGACCTGGGACAACCTCAGCCTGGAGTCCCTGAAGTCTCCGATCAAGGAGCCGATTCATGGCAGCTACACCCTGACCGGCACTATGGTCAACAATAAGCAGTTTTATTTTGACGAGGGTGCGGTTACGCATCTGCCTTATATCATGAAGTGGCTTGGGGTAGCTTACAGCGGGAATATTATGCGCACTAGCTGTGCCAGCGATGTCGGGCGTTCCTGTTCCAATATGGGGGATTATTACAAGGTCCTCAAAGATTACAATATGCAGGCTGTAGCTTTGTACCTGTATACCGGAGATATCAAGCTTAAGGAAGATGGCTCGCTGCCGGATGACGCGGAGAAGAAGCTAACCGATTATTTCGAACAGTACAGCCCGTACTTCCAGTATTATGAGGTGGATAATGAGCCGGGGCTGTTCAACCGTTCCAAGGCGGTGAACCTGGCTATTGCCGAATGGCTGAACAAAAAAGGCAAGACTATCGCCCCCCATCTGCAGACCGTAGCTCCAGGCTGGGCCTATTGGCCGGATTACAGTAAGGATTCCTGCGGCAATCAGAAGGGCACGGCACGCCAGTGCGGCGATCCGGACGGCTGGGAACGTGATCCGGAGCAGCGGGAGGAGCTGGAGAAAGTCACCGATCTGACGAACGGGCATTCCTACGGGGAGTCCTATATTTTCAGCAACGGAGGCAGTTTTACCGAGAATCTCAAAACCTTTGGCGGAGCTGCGGATGGACTTGGTAAAAAAATGCTGACGACGGAGTTCGGAACCTCTGACTCTCATGTGGATGCTTACCAATACGGAGCTTCTGAGCGTACGGCGGCGGTGTTCGACCGGATCATGCGCGCCCATATCGGTTATGCGGATATGTTTATACAGCATGCCGCTTTTTTCAAGAATTTTAGTTTGTTCAAATACGGCTTTAATCTGGAAGAACATGATCCGGCAAAAACGGAGATCTATTATACCAAGAAGGGTGAGGATTCCCGGGTCAGCATCATGAGACGGCTGGATCTGGCCTATGCAACACACGGTGCACCGCTCAGCTATGACATCACCAATAAGAATGCGTTAGCTGACAAACTGGTCTATGTCCGTGCGGTAGATACCTCTACACTTAAGCCTTTAGCGGGTAGCGAGGCCACCTCAAACAAGGTGCTGGTGAACTTTGTGAACTTCGAAGAAACTCCGCAAACCGTTACAGTGAAGGTGACGATGCCTAAGAAAACGGTGTATGAGGGTGAGCGCTTTGGTAATGGGGATACGTATGAAGAAGCCCGAAGCTACGTTACGGAAAGAAAGGCTACCCCTGTTCTAGAATTCACGGAAACACTCGCACCGGGAGAAGCAGTTCAGTATATACTGGAACCTTCTTCCGAGGTAGCAGACGTTGCGCCTCAAGGCTTACAAGCGGCAGCCGTCAAAGGGCTGTCCGTTAAGCTGAACTGGCTGGAGGCCCCTGGAGCAAGCTATGAAGTGCTCCGGGCCGACGGCTCAGGAAGTGATTTGAAAGTGGTTGCAAGTGGTATAGCCGGTACCGGGTATACAGATAGCAAGCTGAATGAAGGCACGCTGTATACTTACGCAGTAAGAGTGGCGGGCTCAGGAGTAATGTCGGAAAAAACTCAGATCACAGCGACTGGATTGGTTCCATTGGACCGTTCGGATTGGAAGGTATCGTCCAATGTGAATACGGAAGCCTCTAATCCGGCGAATGCCATTGACGGAGACAGGCGGACCCGCTGGGATACCGGCAAACACCAGGCATCAGGAGAATATTTTCAGATTGATCTGGGACAAGTGCATTCAGTAGAAGCTGTTGATTTGGACTATACCTTATCTTCTTATGACTATCCCCGGGGATATGAGCTTTATATTTCGGATGATGCCATGAATTGGAATAAGATCGTTTCGGGTAAAGGAAAACTGGAGAATACCAAAATTGTGTTTGCTCCGGTCAAAACCAGATATATCCGGATTTTGCAGACCGGATCCGGCGGGAATTACTGGTCGATTCAAGAAATGCAGGTATACTCAAGAGAATAGCATCCGAATAACCTCCGTGGATTCACATGACCACTGGGGTTTTTTACTGAGAATTGGGAAAGCTGAATAAAGGCATTGGTTGCTTAGGGAGCCCACTGCTTACCAGAAAGGCGGTACCGTAGACATGACTCACCTTGCGGACAATATTATTTTATTGCTGGCTGCGCTGATGCTGGTGGGTGTGCTCTCCACCAAATTTTCTACACGCTTTGGCATGCCGGCGCTTGTACTGTTCATCGCAGCGGGAATGGTGCTCAGCCGCTTTGTTTTTTTCAACAACGCCTCACTGATGCAAATAGCAGGTATTTTTGCATTGATTGTTATATTGTTTGAGGGCGGAATGCAGACCAGCATGAAGGACATCCGGCCTATCATTGCACCGGCTCTATCATTGGCTACAGTAGGAGTACTCCTGACGACAGCGATTGTGGGAATATTCGCAAGGCTTGTACTGGATGTGCCATGGGCTGAAAGCCTGCTGTTCGGGGCGATCGTGGGCTCCACCGATGCGGCAGCCGTGTTCTCCGTACTGGGCGGCAAAAATATTGATAAGCGCCTGACTTCTACACTGGAGGCAGAATCAGGAAGTAACGATCCGATGGCTGTCTTTTTGACGGTATCCTTAATTGAATGGATTCAGCATCCCAATACAGCTGTTTGGAGCCTCGTACTGTCGTTTATCTGGGAAATGGGGATAGGCCTGTTCATGGGGATTGCTGTCGGGAAGCTTGCCGTCTATTTGATAAACCGGATTAATCTGGATTCCACCGGGCTGTATCCTGTGATGGCAATAGGATTCGCTGTATTGACCTATGGGCTCGCGGTGACGGTGCACAGCAGCGGCCTTCTGGCGGTATATGTCATGGGTCTGACTCTGGGTAACTCCGAGCTGATGTATCACCGTACCATTATGAATTTTAATCACGGCTTTGCATGGATGATGCAAATCGCGATGTTCACACTGCTGGGACTGCTTGTGTTTCCCGATGAGCTGGCGGAGATTGCCTTGCAGGGCCTGTTGTTGTCGGTCATTCTCATGCTCGTCGCAAGACCGGTGGGGGTATTCCTGAGCCTGCTGTTCTCCAGGTTCTCGCTCCGTGAGAAAACGCTGATCTCCTGGGCTGGCCTTCGCGGGGCGGTGCCGATTGTACTGGCGACCTATCCCCTGCTGGCGGGACTTCCTCAGGGGCAATTATTTTTCAATGTGGTATTCTTTGTGGTACTGACCTCGGCAGTCATTCAAGGAACGACCATTTCCCCGTTGGCCTCCAGACTGAAGCTGGTTGGCAAAGACGATGCCCAGCCTTCGCTAATGGAGCTGGTGGCACTCGGCAAGACGGATTCCGAATTCAATCATATTGCCATCGACAAGCACATGCCCATAGCCGGTATGCAGATCGCACAGATGGGGCTGCCTGATGATATTCTCTTTACTGCCATCATCCGTAATAAAAGTATCGTGACTCCGCACGGGAGCACCGTTATCGAGCCTGGAGATACAGTCTATGTGCTTAGCCCCAAATCCAAGCGTGAAGAGATGAGATCTATCTTCCGCAGCGGCAAAGGGAAGGCAGCGGAATCCAATATTCCTATAGTATAAAAACAGATTGCAAAACCTTATGGAATATGTTAAATTATATATAGATTTAGAATGAGTCTAAATACAAAACACTAAATATACAGGTCACAGGAGGATAATGAAATGAGTACACAAATTAAAAGCCAGACTGAGCTGCATGCTGCCTTGAACCGCCAGACCGCAAATTGGACACTGCTTGGAGTCAAGCTGCATCACTATCACTGGTATGTGAGCGGAACGCAATTCTTCACGCTGCATGCCAAATTTGAAGAGCTGTATACCGAAGCGGCTACATATGTGGACGATCTGGCAGAACGCCTGCTTGCTATTGGTGGACAACCGGCCTCAACCATGGCACAATATTTAGCCCTGTCTGAGCTTAAGGAAGCCGTTGGCGGCGAAACGGCTAAGGAAATGGTTGCTCAGCTGATTAAGGACTTTGCTGTTGTAGCCGAAGAGCTGAAGAGCACGATTTCAGCTGCAGAAGAACTGAGCGATCAGCCTACTGCAGACCTGCTGACTGGAATCAGAAGCAGTGTAGAGAAATCTGCGTGGATGCTGAACGCTTTTCTGGGCTAATACAGAAGGTTGAAGAGAAGTAAGCTTCTATTTTTCGCTTGAGCATAATAGCCGTATGTACAAAGAGCGCCTCGCGATATAATTCGCAGGCGCTCTTTTGCAGGTGTACGGGTAATCCCATCTGAGCTACTTAATGAAGACTCCGCCGAAAGGGATGGCTTCACGCAGAAACCGCTTGATAATGCCGTCTTCATTATGGTCACGCTCGAAGCGGCGGCTCTGGCGTCCAGCCTGAAACATGACCGGCCCGTGGCCGGTCATTTTCCAGTGATAGCTCATATGCTGGCTGGCTAAGTGATTGCCGTAGACTGTCAGTTCAAGCTTGGCATTCTCGGGATAAGCGATGATACTGCCGGCGTCCACATATATAGGATCAAAGGGATGCAGCTCGGCTTCACATACCGTTCCCTCGGTCAGAATCCCGATGCTCCCCGGTCCGGAGAACTTGACCTTGATAATGTCGCGTGTCACCAACATGTTCTTCATGCTTAGCACCCTTGTCTGCATGGTGATTCCTTTGCTGTAGAAGAACAAATGCCTGAAATCATAGAGCAAATCGCTTTTTCCGTCCAGCTGGAAGGTCTTGACGCGGTAGCCTGGAGGTAAAGCGGCGACAAAGCGGCAGGGGCCGGTCATATCCGAGCGGATCAGTTTGCGTTTGCGGTACATTCCCTTGACATCCATCAGCCGGTCCGCACGGCCTGAAGAAGGGCCTTGATATGCGATAATCTGCTGCGGATGCAGCACATGAATCTCCTCGTTCTCTTCAACAGTGAAGGCCACGGCTTGTCCGCTGCCGCTATCACCTTCATCTTGGATATCGATGTTCATACGTTACACTCCCTCATGTACTCTTTAACCCAGGCGGTCACTTTTCCTGGACCGGTGTCGCATACCCAGCCGCAGCAGCCGGATCATCAGGAAGTAACCGAGTACAAGTGCAATTCCGGTGAAAATGGTATTTTTGATCCGGTTGTAGTATTTTTCCCTGGCCGTACGATCATCTTTCAGTTCATTGACCACTTCGCTAAGCTTACGGTTCTGTTCCTGCAGAGCGGCGTTCTGGGTTTGGTAGTCTGCCATCTGCTGCAGGGTCTGGCCCAATTGGTCTTTAGTCTGCCCAAGCTCGTCCTTCGTCTGCTGAAGCTCCTCAGCCGTTTGCTGATAACTCTCCTGCAGCTTGTTAACCTCACCGGGAAGCTCCGAGAAACTCTGCAATCCATTATATATATCATTGATATAATTAGCTTTTGCCGCAGGAGCGGGAAAGATGACTGACAGTCCCAGGAGCAGCAGTGCTGAAGACAACAATTTGGCATAAGTACGTTTTACCTTTTGCTTCATTATAATTCACCACCTGTATTAGGCTAGTCTTTCTTCTTTATTTTAGCATAGCAGGACAACATTCGCGCGGTATAGGGTGCCGAAGATGGGCTGGATTTGGCGGTTTAGGGGATTATTTCACCTGAATGATAACCACCTATCAGTAATACCGCATAAGCCTCCTGATGGTTTCTGTTTCATGCTGAAAAGGTACATTCCTGCATATAGGGGGCAAAGGTGTATCCGCAGTCTACCGCTTCCGTATAAATTAACGTATACTGTGAACGGAAAGGGGCTGAATGCTATGAACAAATGGCTCAAAACCCTGCTGTTTCTTGCAGGTTCTGCACTACTAACCCGGTGGATACCGTTCTCCTCGCTGTTTCGTAATCTGGATACCATGTTCCATGAATTTGGCCATGCGCTGGTGACGCTGATGCTCTCGGGCAGTGTGCTGCGGATTGAACTGTACGCGGATCACAGCGGAGTAACCTATTCGGCAATAGAAGCGGGTGGTAGAGCGATTCTGGTATCACTTGCGGGTTACCTGCTGGCGTCGGTATTCTCACTCCTGCTATTCTATTTATATACTAGGGGGCGCTATCCATGGGGGCTGATCATAGCGTCCGGCGTGGCCCTGATCATGCTTGTCCTGTATGTACGGGGCGGCTTTGGAATGCTGTGGCTAAGCGGATTCATCGTGTTAAATCTCATGATGCTGTTGGTCTGGCCAAAGGCCGGCAAATATTATTATTTATTTCTGGCTTTTCTAACCCTGGAGGAATCCGTCACGGGTACACTGTTTCTGGTCACGACTGCGGCAATTACACCAGGCCGAGCAGGGGATGCGACCAATCTGGCAAGACTTACACCTCTGCCTGCCGTTGTCTGGGCGCTCCTGTTCTTTGTATTCTCACTGCTGTGCGCGAAATGGGCACTGGGGTTCTTTTTCGAGGGGGAACGGGACAGACGCAATTCGAACAAACTACTAAAATAATGGCAATCTTCCGCCATCTTTAGACAAATGAATGAGCTTTCGCAAAGAGGCACTCTACTTTACAGGCAGAGTGGCTCTTTTTTTGTCGATATTATAGGACCGAACATATATTCCATGACAAGGAGTTGTCCGCCAATATTGGTACATTAATAGAAGACCCAAAAAAAGAAAGAGGTGGAAATATGCAAGCAAGTATTCAGCCCATATTTACGTGGAGCCAGGAACGGATTTTTGCCGGCGGAACCCAAAATGTCATTCTGCTCATAGAGTGGAAGGGGATTTCAGGGAAGGAAGAATCCCGTAGGCAAAGCCGGAAGGTGGTAGCCCGTGAGATTGAACTCAGGATCTGGCTGGAGGCGCATGTGACCTTCACTACATGTCATGGCTGCACCGCAGAAGCCGGAGAAGGACGTTCCATCCTGCTAAGGCTTGGGAAAATACAATCCAAGGCACGTAAATTTATTGCATTAGAGTTTTCAATGGGCGCTAAACCGGCGGGAATACATGAAGCTCTCTGGCTGCAGTGGCAATACAAGCAGCCTCCGGTAGAGCGGATCCGTGAGCTGCCTTTGAAAAAACTCAGCTTGGAGTATTCGCATCATACGGATGTATTGTCTGAAAAATGCTGCTTCCATGTAGAGAAGCATTTGGAACTGCTGAAGACAGAAAAACTTCTGGAAGAAGCAGTGGTGCATCGGACAAAAGGCTCTGTACAGAAGGATTTCGAGCATCTACGGAGGCAAGCGGATGACCTGTTGCTCCTGGCGGCCAGATCAGGAGATATGCAACTTGTAAAGGAAGCGGAAACCGTGTATAAACAGCTTGACGCTGAGGTTAATGTATGGGGGAAGACCGCAACAAGATAGAGAGTTCTACGGTATATGAGCAATCCTGCCAATACATACATAAGATCCATCCATCATAGAAGTTTGCTTGGATTTGTTGACAGCTAATATGATTTTTATATGTGGTAATATAGTAAAATAGTTCTATTATATTTATTAATTTCGGTTATAAGATCACTGGTTATAGATACATATAACTAATTTACTTAAAATAATGGGTCTATTTTACCATGAACTCAAGGGGAACTGAAAATGACAGACCGATTGATCCGGCTAATGCGCATCATTACGCTAGTACAAGCCAAACCTGGAATTTTGGCCCGTGAACTAGCGGAACGCTGCGGTAACAGCGAGAGAACGATATACAGGGATATGGATGCGCTGAGTGCTATGCACATCCCTATAACCCATTTGGGACATGGGAAAGGATATGCTTTTATAGGTAATTTTGCTTTATATCCTCTGGATTGGTCGGAAGAAGAATCGGCCGCATTTTCACAACTGCGAGGCATTTTGGATGATATCAAACCTATGCTGCCTCCCAGCTTTGAGAGCGCCTACGAGAAAGTAATGGCCGCAGCCTATAAGCAGAAGGCGGAAAGGGAAGAAACCATGGAAACTGCCAAGAAAGAAGCAGGACGGCTCTGGATGGAAAGAGGCGGGTACCAGGATGAGCAGCCCCCCTTTTTGACTGAAATATTGGCCGCCATTATGAAGCAAAGCAGTATTCTAGCCGACTATAGTTACAATTCCTATGAAGAAAGAGGCATCCGAATTGACCCGTACTGCCTTGTTCCCTTGGAGAATCGTTATCATTTAATCGGTTTTTGTCATCGATTCGGGATAATCCGGACGTTTCATCTGGGTGGGTTCTCTACTGTAAAGCCAACGAATCATTGGTTTTCCAAAGAGCAATTTGATCTGCAGGCTTTTATGGAGGAGAAATGGTCTCTGGACCAGGACAGTCTGCAGGTAGAGTTCAAGATCAGGTTTTCGGAACGGATGATGGACCGGATCAAAAATGAGGATATGTTCGTGAGGCCAAGCAAGGTTGACCGTCAGAGCAGGTGTGTGCATTTTAAAGTGGCGGTGGAACAGGACATTGGTTTTGTCCGCTGGATCTTAAAATTTGAAGAAGAGGCGGAGATCGTAGAGCCTCTCTATTATCGGGAATTGCTGAGAAATCAATTGGAAAAATGGCTATCACTATATAAATAGTAATATATATTTTAATAGGAATTAATTAACTTAGTTATATGCATAAATTTCTCTGGTCTACAGTAGAATTCTATAGTGAGTAAAGTGTTGATTCATTTTCCTCTCATTTGACCTTTGTTCAATATCGGGTGATCTGGCAGGAACTATCCGTGAATTAGTGCCCTTCCATGAAGTCCTTTAGGCGTTCGTTACGCCTATAGGTCTTTTTTTGTGTTGGTTAAGAAGCACTAATTACTCGTAAACTATACATATCTAAATATATACAAACATAATCAAACGTATAGATAAAGCAAAAAGGATATGCTAAAATAGCATCTAAATATACAAGATACATACATGGGAGGAATGGAAATGTTCAAGAAACTTGGAGTGGTTGTAATGGCTGTGCTGCTGGCAGTGGCTTTGTCGGCGGTACCTGAGAAGCAGGTTGAAGCGGCGAAAAAAACTGAAATTATTATCTCTGCCGCAGCGAGCCTGCAGGACAGTCTCGACAAGATCGCTGTACTCTATGAGAAACAGCATCCTGATATTGATCTGGTCTTCAACTACGGTGCTTCCGGTACACTGCAGAAACAGATAGAGCAAGGCGCTCCAGCCGATCTGTTCTTCTCAGCAGGGGATAAGCAGATGAAAGCTCTCGTCGATGGCGGACTTGTTTCTGACAATACGGAGCTTTTGAAGAATCAGCTGGTGCTGGTTGTTCCTTCTGATTCCAGGACTTCCATTACAACGATTACTCAACTTACGGATAAAAGCTTCAAAAAAGTGGCTGTAGGACAACCCGAATCGGTTCCGGCGGGACAATATGCACAGCAGTCATTGACAGCCAAGAACGTATGGGATACGCTGCAAAGCAAGCTGGTATTTGCCAAGGACGTGCGCCAGGTGCTCTCTTATGTGGAAACGGGAAACGCTGATGCCGGATTCGTCTACAAGACGGATGCACTTACTTCGAACAAAGTGAAGATTGCTCTTACTGTAGGCGCCCATGTGCACAAGCCGATTAATTATCCGGTAGGCCTTGTGAAGGAATCGAAGCATCAGGCGGAGGCCAAAGCCTTTTACAGCTACGTTCAGACCAAGGCGGCAAGCGATGTCTTCACCAGCTACGGCTTTAAGCTTGCTGATTAACCTATGGAAATCTAAAATTTCAACTTATTTAACATATACACGGGGTGAAGAGCGATGGAGATCAATTGGACTGATTTTTTCGCCCCGGTCTGGCTTTCGATTAAGATCTCAATCATAACCAGTATCATTGTGTTCCTGCTGGCGACACTGGCTGCCAAGGGGATGGCGGGACGGAGATTTCCTGGCTACAGTCTGCTTGAAACGGTGCTGCTGCTTCCGCTGGTGCTGCCGCCAACCGTGGTCGGATTTGTATTGCTGGTGATTTTGGGCCGGAGGAGCTGGATCGGGAAGCTATACGAGCAGTTTACGGAGCACACCATTCTATTCACTTGGGGCGCGGCGGTCATTGCTGCGGTTGTCGTTGCTTTTCCCCTCGTATACCGTACAGTGAAGGCGGGCTTTGAGGGTGTGGAAAAGGATCTGGAGGACGCTGCACGTGCGCAGGGAGCCAGTGAGCTTCAGGTGCTTACATATGTGACGCTTCCGCTCGCCGGCCGCTCGCTGGCAGCCGGATATGTGCTTGGGTTCGCCCGCGGGCTAGGTGAATTCGGAGCGACCATTATGGTGGCTGGCAATATTCCCGGCCGGACGCAGACTGTGCCTACTGCCATTTACGTGGCTGTCGATGGCGGCAATATGACGCTGGCCTGGATGTGGGTATGTTCGATTATTGTCATTTCCGCGCTCATGCTGATGTTCGTCAACCGCCGTTCCGGATAGAATGAGGCAATATGGATTCTTTGATTCAGCATAGTGAGCAGGTCTTTGGGCAGAGCAGTGCCTACAGACCTGCTTTTTGCTGTATTATTTTAGGAATGAGGCCTTGTGTGCAGCGGGCTATATATGTTGAACTTAAAAAAACATAAAAAGGTAGGAGTGCGGAGGGGAAGTCTGGAACTGTAGGAGCGATAGCGATCGCCTGAAAGCTTTCCGTAGGATAGCTCGCATCGGAAGCATAATCAGTCAGCGGATTTCCACCGCAAGCAGCGGTATGAATCAAGAAATCTGCAGATGGGCGGCGGCCGGAAGTCCAAACATTCCCTGCAGTTACGACCAGACCTTAATATAAAAATCTAAAGTTCAACTTATATAAAAGGGGTTCAGCTGACGGATTTTGTGAAATTTCGAACAAAGATCATGGTACCTTCGTAATAGGGTATGAAAGGGCGGGCAGAGGAACATGATCACTGATAAGCAGCTCATCGAAGGATACCGGACGGGCAGGCGGGAAATGCTCGAATCTTTAGTGGAAAGATACCAGGATGACTTGTACCGGTTCTGCCGCCACCTTACCCTGAATGCTCTGGATGCGGAGGATTTGTTTCAGGAGGTCTGGGTGCGGGTTATCCGCAAGCTGGACCGTTACGATCTGGAGCGGTCGTTTAAAGCGTGGCTGTTCCAGGTGACCTTGAATTTGCACCGGGATAGCTACCGGAAATGGAAAAAAATCTATGGGCGGCTTACCGGTGAGGATTCCTGTCGTGTTCCATGGGTTGAACTTCGGGACGGGGCACCGCTGACAGAGGAGCAGCTGCTGCGGAAAGAACGGAATGCCTATTTGGAGAAGGGGCTCCGCAAGCTGCCAAAACGGTATCTGGGTCCTTTGATTCTTTTCTATTATGAGGAATTCAGCTACGAGGAGATCGGTGAAATGCTGGGCATTCCCACAGGGACTGTAAAGTCCAGATTGAATCAGAGCAAGAAGCTGTTGCAGAAGGCTGTAGAGCCGTGGAGGGGGGAGTATTGATGAAAGAAACAGAACAGGAAGCTAAGCAAGAAGAACTGCTTCGCGGCTATTATAGCGCTCAGATTCCAGCACCAGCGGGCCTGAAGACGGCGGCCTTGCAGCGCATCTACAGGGAAGAAGGGAAGGGCAAGGGGGTTGTTGTTCTGGTGGTGCTGTTTGTGCTGTCTCTGCTCCTGTTGTGGGGGTGTCTGCTGAGCGGTCCCATTCCGCTGCTCTGGAAGCTGACGCTCTTGCTCTCCTTTGGTGCAGTGCCGGCAGTTGCCTCAGTGGTTCTGCTGCTGTATCTGTCCGGCAGAGATGCGGGAATTGCACAAACCTGATTTTTGCGGATCAGGTGAAAGGAGGAAGAGAAAATGAAAAAACGCAACTATATGGGAATGCTGCTATTCTGGAGCATCACCACTATTATAGTTATTATGTTGGGCTATTCCGGGTACTGGATACTTCCCTATATGTCCGAAATGTGGAATGAGGACCCGGTCTGGGTGACGATAACCGCACTGGCCATTCTGCTGTTTATGGGTTTATACGTGGCTCTGGGTGTGTTCATATACAAGGATTCATCGCGCAAAAAAATGAACACGTGGTTGTGGATGACTGCTGTTTTTTATATTCCTAATTTCATGGGGGTTGTGTTGTATTTTTTTGCCCGGAAGCGGCAGAAGGTGCAGAGTGCAGGCGATCTGCCCGCGCAATACTGCCCGCACTGCGGACATATTATACATAAGGGGGAGTGAATTCAAATGAACAAACGATGGCAGGGACTGCTTTTGCTGGTTCTGGTGGTTTCTTTGTTTATGGTTACGGGATGCGAGAAAAGGCTGATGTATGCAGGTTCCAGTACGCCTCATCAAATCAAAGCTTCTTACCGGCTGCTGTCCGGTACTGATAAGCATAATCTGAAGCTTAAGGAAGGGGATACGATTCGTATAAACTATGTGTCCAAGGTGGAAAAAGGTGAACTGACCATGAAGCTGTATGATCCTGACCATAAATTGTTCAAAGAACTGGAGGCGAATAAAGAGGGGGAGGAAGAGCTGCAGATACAACAAACCGGCACCTACAAGCTGGAGATCGTAGGAACCGGAACGAAAGGGAGCTATAAGTTCAGCTACAAAAAGGAAAAGAAGGATTCCAAGTAAGCTGGCGGCGATAGAAGCGTATCAAGTTTCGTAAATAACATTGCCGGTCTCGCTAAGGTCATAGCCATGAATGGAGCTGAGCTCGTTCTTAAAGGCGGTTGAACGTAAAATATCAATAACAGTTCCGATCAGTGCCTCGTGCTCCGGTGTCTTGAGCATCACCAGATCGTACCGCTCCTGGATGAGCGGGATGAAATCAATGCCGTCAATAATCTTGGCGGCTTTTTCTGTGCCGATGCCCACATCGGCTTCTCCCCTGGCGACTCTGCCGGCAATGGCAAAATGGCTGTTCTCCTCGTTGCCATACCCGCTGATGCCGGAGGAAGAGATGCCGTGGAGGCGGAGCTGCTCGTCCAGCAGAACCCGTGCTCCTGCACCGCGTTCCCGGTTGATCAGCTTAATTCCGCCCTGCTGCAGATCGGACCAGGTACGGATGCCTTTCGGATTGCCCTTTTGCACATAGAAGCCTGCACTCCGGGTTAGCATATGTACGACAATATAAGAAAAGCCGACCAGCAGTCTGCGGATATAAGGCAGATTGTACTCCCCTGTATCTCCGTCCAGCAGATGGGTGCTGACAATGTCGGATTCCCCATGATACATCGCAATCAGGCTGTCCAGACTCCCGGCATACGACCGCAGAGGACGGGCGGAAGACTCGCTGCGCTCCAGATGAGTAGCCAAGATGTCCAGTGACATATCCTGCCCGGTAATCACCACATTCACGCCGGCGGCTTTGCCGGAGTGTCCCTGCGTCTGGTTAAACTGCAGCGGCAGGGCGGTCTTAGGCATGGATGCCGGGGCTTCGGCCAGCCCTGTGGCTGGCGTCAGGCTTCCGGAAGCACCGCTGCGCGAGTTCTGTTTGTATGCCTCCAGATCGGAAAGATCCACGCGCATCTGCTTGCCGACCCGGTAGGAGGGCAGTTCACCTTTTTTGATCAGATCATAGACCTTGAGTTTGGATATCTTCAACAACCGGGCGATCTCCTCGGTTGTGTAGGAAGTATTTTCGGACATGGATAAAGCCTCCTAAGGATGAACTGCGGCAGTTCTCTGAATACAGCTATATTAGCTCAAGACTACCTTATTTTAAGTTCCTGCGCAATTCATTCACCTGGGAGGCTGGAGACTTAGAGGAGGCTAAAATGCCAGTTGTCTGCGTTGCTTGACCTGCTGGAAATCGGACAGTCCAATCATTTCGGAAACGGTGACAAAGCGGAAGCCTTGCTTCTGCAGCTCGGGCAGAATAATTTTCAGTGCCTCCAGGGTTTGCGATTGTCCATGAACATGGTCATGCAGCAGCACGATGTCGCCGCTGTGCGCATTGCGGATCACGCGGCTGGCGATGCTGTACACACCCGGGCGGTTCCAGTCACGTGTATCCTGATGCCAAGACCAGAGCACCGGCGTAAGGCCCATGCTGTTAGAGATGTCGACCAGAGTCTCGTCGTACATGCCGCCCGGCGGCCTGAACAGGCTGCTGTGCCTGCCGGATACCTTCACAATCTCCTTCTCGGTCAGCGCAAGCTCCTCTTGAATCTGTTGCCCGGAGACCGGCTTTTTGAAATAGATATGGTTATAGGTGTGGTTGGCCAATTCATGTCCGTCTGTGATCACCCTTCGGGCGACATCGGGGTAGGCTGCGATTCGTTTACCGATAGCGAAGAAGGTGCATTTGGCGTTGTACTGACGAAGTACTTCCAGAATCAGATCCGTCTCGGAGGGATCGGGACCATCGTCGAAGGTGAGGGCGATTACTTTTTGGCTGGTATGCACTTCCCAGATCATGTCGCCTCTCTGCTCGTAATAGTCACGGTTTTTGACAAGGGGCTTGCCTTGTGCAGGGTTGGTCATGCCAAAGACTAGTGTTACTGCTGCAAGGGCAGCGGCAGTGGTTCTCCAGATGGATTTCATTGGCTTCAGGTCCATTCCACTCTGTACCCGGTACAGATTATTTGCATCGCTCTGCTCTAGGATGCTCATGGACGGATATGAAATATTCATTCCTGCCCGAGTGCCCGCTTATTTCTATTTAGGAGTGAAAGTTCCGGGTAAAATGACTATAATGAAATACTAAATACAGATCATGGATGGGGGCAGCGGATATGACACTAATTGAAAAAAGAGAGCACCGGCAATATCCGGAGATTACCCGCCTGGAAACCTCGAGAGCCGCATATGAACGTGATTATTCACGTCTGATCCATTCGCCGACCTTCCGCCGGCTGCAAGGCAAGTCACAGGTATTCGGTGCCGGCACAGGAGACTATTACCGGACGCGTTTGACGCATTCGCTGGAGGTGGCGCAGATTGCCCGTGAGGCGGCCAAAAGCCTGCTGCGCTCCTACCCGGAGGTGGAGACCGGACAAGCAGAGAATCCCGGGCTGGTCATCGATCCGGAAGTGGTGGAATGTGCAGCGATCGCCCATGACTTCGGTCACCCGCCGTTCGGCCACAAGGGAGAAGAGGTCCTCGACAGCATACTGGAGCAGCTTGTGGCAAAGAAGACAGCGGAGGCGGTTCGCAAATCCGGCGCAGGTCCGGTGCAGCAGCAGACGATCCGTGAGAACATGAGACGGCAATATGAGCATTTTGAAGGCAATGCCCATAATTTCCGGCTGATTATGTTCCTGGAGAAACGCGAAAATATCGACGGGCTGAATCTCTCGGATGCGGTGCTGCTGGGGATCAATAAATACCCTTTTCCCGGTACAGTCTTGAAGAAGGGCATGTATCTGCACGAATGGAATTATATCTCGGACATCCGCAGCCAATGGGGAATCCCGGAAGGAAAGAAGACACTCGAAGCCCAGCTGATGGACCTTTGTGATGACATCGCGTACTCTGCGCATGATCTGGAGGATGGCATTAAAGCCGGTAAAATCGAGGTGCATGAGCACTTCATGCATGATTCGTATATCCAGAAGCTGATCGTAGAGAAAATCACCACTTTGGAGGATGCCTTCTGGACGGGGTGGAAGGATGCCGACATACACATCAAGGTTGAAGAGGTACTGAGCTCGTTCCTGCGGGTATGGATGGAGAAGATGCCTACCTGTGAGAATGATTATTCCCGCACCCGGCGTGAGGTCAAGGCTTATTGGGTCAGCACCTTTGTAGCCAGCCTTGGTGTCATTGAGGACGGGGACTGGAAGAAGGTTACCTTCATTAAAGATGGCCAAGAGGATGAGGACATGCTGCGGACCGTCAGTGTACTGAAAAGCTTCGCCTGGGTCACGATGATTCGTGATCTGCGTGTGCAGCGGCTGCAAAAACGCAGCGAGTGGATCCTGCGGCGCTTATGGGAGGCATTTCTGGACCCGGAAGCCTCACGGGCGATTATTCCCAGCGATTGGCTGCAGCGTTTTGAGAAGGATCAGCGTCAGGCTAAACCCATCTGGACCTGGGAGCATATGGTGATCGATTATATCGCCGGAATGACGGATGCTTTTGCCGAGAAAATATACAATGAACTGTATGGATTAAAGGTCGGATCGATTTATGATCTGGACTAGGAGGAAGCTAATCAACAGAAGCTGCTGATCTGGAGGGTGAACCTTCCTAAATAAAATGTAAGCCGTTCCTGTAAGGGGGCGGCTTTTTTCTGGTCTTTTATTTTCTTTTCTGGTCTTTGTTTTTGAATTCTGGTGTTGCCTTGCTCTATTTTGTTATAATTTTGTTATTATCTCAGGCAGGAGTTGTTCAGTTGGGCACCTCTGATTTGAAAGAGGGGGATTACTAATATATCCTTGTTATACATGGGTTTTTTCCTGAATTCCATCCGGAACTTAGGTTCATTGACCTGGATTGATGGTGGAAATTTTAGAGAATAATATATTTTTGTTATTGTTTATTTATGGTTATAGTGCTAATATTGCCAATGTAGTTATTATGTTTTTTTGTAAAATGAAAACCCTTACACAAAAGGAGGACAAATGGATGAAGAGATTCAAAAAAGGGTTCACACTGCTCCTCACCTCCATCATGCTGATTTCGATGGCGGCTCCTGCGCTTGCAAGCGGCAAGGCGGATGAGAATACGGGGACGCACTGGGCCAAGGACAGTATTGCAAAGTGGCAGGGAAACGGTGTGGTTCAGGGTTACCCTGACGGATCATTCCGGCCGGATAACCAGGTGACCCGGGCTGAGCTGGCCAGCATGGTGAACAAGCTCTTCGGATTCAGCGCTGCGGCGGAGAACGCCTTTGCAGATGTGCCGGCAGGAGCCTGGTATGCCAAGGATCTGTCTATCGCCAGACAGGCCGGTTATTATAAAGGTTTCCCGGACAACAAAGCGAAAGCGGATACAAAAGTCACCCGCCAGGATGCCGCCGCTCTTTTTGCAGCAGTGTTCTCGTTAAAGCCAAACGTTGGCGCGGCATCTGCCGCTTTCACGGACAGTAGCACTATCAGCGGCTATGCCAGGGAAGCCGTTCAGGCGCTGAACGGAACGCTTAGCGGATATCCTGACGGCAGCTTCCGTCCGGACATTCCCATTACCCGGGCTGAGCTGGTGAGTATCGTTGACAGACTGGTCAGCCGTTACATTAACACGGCTGGAACGGTTACCGGCGGTGCTATCCAGGGTAATGTCCTGATTAACCACACAGGTGCTGTGCTCAAAGACAGTGTGATTTCGGGCAATTTATATCTGGCGCCCGGCATCGGCAGCGGTGAAGCCGCCTTGGAGAATGTAACCGTGTCAGGTACCGTGTACACTGCCGGAGGCGGAGAGAACTCTATTCATTTCAATCATTCCAAGCTGGCTGCAGTGAATGTCAACCGGCCGGAAGGTAAAGTGCGTATCGCAGACGAAGACGCTACAACTGTAAGCCGGATGGGAATTGAAAGCGCTTCTATTATTGAGGTGGCCGAGAATGCGGTAATTTCCGAGCTTGTAATCGGCAGCGGTGCTGCAGGCACTTCTCTCGCAGGCAAGGGGACTGTCAGTAAGCTTGACGTCCGCGCAGTATCTGTTGTCCTGAACGGCCAGCCTCTGGCGGCCGGAATCTATAGTGTTAAGGGCGGAGTGGCTACGGCTTGGACCGCGGCGGGCAGTACTCCGGCTCCAAGCCAGTCGGTTGCCACAGCTTCGCCCGGCAATCCATCTGTGACACCGGTACCAAGCAGCCCGGTGGTTACACCGGCACCAAGCAGCGGTAACGGGGGAACGGAACCGTCCCCGCGTATCGTGGATTTGGCGGACGCAGATGCATCGTCTGCTACCCGGTCACTGTTTGCGTATCTGGAAGATATCAGAGGCACAGGTACGCTTTTCGGGCAGCAGCACGTAACCGATGAAGGCCAATCCATCAAGAAGGTTGACGGAACGGAATCCGATGTGAAAAATGCCGTTGGTGTTCATCCGGCCCTGTTCGGCTGGGATACACTCAGCCTGGAGGGCAAAGAGAAGCCGGGAGTATCAGGGGATGTGTATGCCAGTATCGGCAACCTCGCTGCCAGAATGAAGAAGGCCTATGAATCGGGAGGTGTACTTACCCTCAGCTCACATATGCCTAACTTTGTGACCGGAGGCGATTTCTATGACCTTAAGGGCTCGGTCGTTTCACATATCCTGCCCGGCGGAGACAAGCATGCCGAGTTCAACACCTTTCTGGATCATATCGCGGCCTTTGCGAACAGTCTGAAGGACGACAACGGCCAACCCATTCCGGTTATTTTCCGCCCGTTCCATGAACAGAGCGGCAGCTGGTTCTGGTGGGGACGCGCTTTTACAACAGAGGACCAATATAAAGAGTTGTACCGGTACACAGTGGAATACCTGCGGGACATTAAGGATGTGCACAACTTCTTGTATGCATACTCTCCGGGCGGTGGTTTTGGGACGGATGAAGAGCAGTATCTCGAAACCTATCCTGGTGACGATTATGTAGATATTCTGGGCTTCGACAGCTACTACAACGGGGAAGGGCAAAGCTGGTTCGACGGTGTGGCGACAGAGGCCGCAACGCTCTCGAAGATTGCCGATAAGAAGCACAAGGTTGCCGCGCTGACTGAATTTGGCTATCAGAACATGAAGGTGGCAGGCAACTCCACTCCGGATTTCTATACCCGTCTCAGTACGGCGTTGAAATCCAGTCCGGATGCCAAGAGAATGGCCTATATGCTGACCTGGGCTGATTTCACCCCAAGCGAGAACTCTTATGTTCCTTATCCGCTCGCTTCCGGAGAAGAGCATCAGATGATGGCTGATTTTAGAGCCTTCTATAACGATGCGTACACCTTATTCAACGGCGAGATTAAGGATGCTTATATGAAGGCAGTTACCGCTGCGAAGGAGCAGCCATTCATGCACATTGCCTCTCCGGCAAATCAGGCGACAGTGACAGAGGGGACTACCCGGATCCGTGTACGCGTACTGAATGAGGCGCCGGCAAAAGTAGTATATTCCGTTGGTGAATCTGCTGCGGAGATGCCGCTCATACTGGACCCGGTAACAGGTTTTTATGTGGCAGACTGGTCCCCGGACGCGAAGCTGAATGGTAGGATGGCGACGGTCACGGTGAGGGTATACGGTGAAGGCGGGACTGTATTATTGGAACAGACGAATACGGTTTATGTCAAAATCAGTGAAGTTCTGCTTGGAGTCTATACCTTCGACAACGGTATTGACGGTGTTCAGAGCAACGGCGGTTATCAGGCGGTAATAGACTCCACCCAGCCGGGTTCGTTCAACGGCAGCGGTGTGCTGAAGGTGAATGCAAGCGGGATGAACCCTGCAGATACTTGGCAGGAGCTGAAGCTGGAGCTTAAAACTGCAAAAACGGTTATAGACAGTGTGTATCTATCGGATGTGACCCGCGTCAAGCTGGATGCATGGGTTCCATTGTCCGCACAACCTGTGAATGGGAATGCAAGTCTGCAGGCGGTCGTGCAATTGCCTCCGGATTGGAATGGCAAATATGGGATCGGAACGACACAGATCACTTTTGCGGATCTGCCCAAGGTAACCATCGATGGCGTGGAATATGTGCATTTCACACCGACTATTGATTTGACTGACGCGGCGGCGCTCCTGGCAGCCGATGATATTGCGGTATCCATTGTGGGCAGTGGACTGGCAAGCGGGAGTATTCCGCTGTATATCGACAATATCGGATTGTACAACACCTATGTGGAGACCGGAGCTGATCCGGCAATGGTTGACGATTTCGAGGGCTATCTGGGCAGTAACGAAGCGCTGAATACGAAATTTGTGCACGCGGGTGGAGATACGACCGATACGGTGCTGGATGCGAACAAGCATAGCGGCAGTTACGGCATGAAGTATACCTATACCTTGGGCGCAAGCGGATATTCGGGTGTGACCAAGGCGCTTAATGTGGATTGGTCCGCTTACAATGCACTTCAATTCTGGTATAAGCCGGATGCCAAGGGGCAGAAACTGGTAATACAGATCAATGCCGGTGGCAGCACTTACGAGTACTACCCGGACACGGCCACTGACGGGGCTGCACTTGTAACTGCTAAGTTTAGTGAGTTCGTTCCGGCCAATGGCGCTACAGGAACGCTGACCAAGACCAACCTGAAGGATGTTCAAAAGTTCTCCATCTACACTAATGCCAGACCGGATGGTACACAGCTGACATCTTCGATGTACTTTGACGACATCAAGGCGGTTAATGATCCGAATGCCGGAAATGTGCCGGGCGGAAGTGCCGGAGGCGGTCTGCCTCTGGGAACCCTGTTTGACTTCGAAGGCTCTGTGCAAGGATGGGCATTTGGTGCTAACACTATCGGAGCAAGCCAATTGATATCGGGTACTGACGGAGGCAAAGGGGTGCTGAGCGCTGACTATCCGCTTGAGGCGGAGGCCTCGAAGGTCTTTGATCTGAACTTTGTGGGTGATAAGGACCTGAGCAACGGCAGCACCTTGAAGCTTCACGTGCGGGTTTCATCCGGAACGGCCAAGGGCAAGATGTTCCTGAAAAGTGGGGCGAACTGGGAATGGGCCAATACGGATGAAGTGACCTTAACGGATCAATACCAATGGATTACGTTGGATCTGAACGGATATGACTGGACCGGAGAAGTCAAGATTGATAAGACAATGGTTCGCGCGCTGGGCTTGGAGATATTCTCTACGGACAGTACAGCTAGTGTCTACGTCAATGAAGTGATTCTTGAGTAGCAAAAAAACTTCATAACAGCACATCGCCCTCGTGCAGCCGCACGGGGGCGATTCACATTAAATTGAGAGGAGATCATAGCAGATCCCCGTTTACCCGCAGACATGTCTAATTCCCTATTCACGAACCTTACATAGTATAAAATTCTTAATTCATTCTGCCGAAATAAAGACTATAGTCTATCATTTTGCCTATTCATGAAAATGAAAAGTAATATTTGCAAGTTAAAGCTATGTTTTCACAAAGGTTGAGGGGGCGCTGGTATGGTTAAGAGGCTTAGGCAGAAAAGTCCTGGGAAGAAAGGGATCTCGGGAATGTGGAATAGCGGGATCATTAAGCGGGGGGTCACAAAAGTCAGAGGCAGTATCTCGATTAAGATTGCCTCCGGATATGTAGTCTTAGCCATTCTGGTTCTGGTTTTAGGGGGAGTCTCCCTGTCTCAAATGAAAGGAATGCAGAAGAATACGGACCAGATCATCGACGAGATGATTCCTGCGCTGAATCAGATCCATAATATCAATTACTACACAGAACATATTATGTCTGTCAGCATGCAGCATATTTTAGATACCGGAGGTACAGAGAAGGCGAAGCTTGAACAGGAACGTGATTCGTATATACGCAAGTTGGCCGAAACCATGACAAGCTACAAGGCTGGGCTCAAGAATGAAGGTCAATTGCAGCAGTTCAATGCCCTCCAGGACAAGTGGGATGAGTATATGACTATCAACAACCAGACAATCAAGCTTAGCGGCTCAGGCGATGAGGAGCTTGCCCTGGAGGTCTCGAAAAAAGGGATTGCCGCATTTAACGCCATGCAGATTGATATCGTGAAACTTGTGGAATCCAGTCAAAAGGAAGCTGCGGATAAAGGAGAGCAGGCTGGTGATATTTACAAGACCTCCTGGACCCTGAGTCTTGTCACGCTGGCGATGGTACTGATTGTGATCGGGGGTATCAACATGCTCATCCGGCGGTTGATGATTCACCCGGTAAAGAAGGTGACCACCCATCTACAGCGTATATCCGGCGGTGATTTGACTGCGGAGGATACCCTAATTGGGAATATGGATGAAATCGGCCTCTTGGCGAAAACGGTGAATGACACGAACCGGACTCTTCTGGAAATCGTCAACCGGATCAGAAGCGTTGCGCAGATTATTACAGAGCAAAGTGAAGGCTTGGTGAATAACGTAACTACAACCAAGGAAGGGGGCACCCAGATTGCCCTCACCATGGAGGAGTTGGCCAAGGCCGCTGGAAGTCAGGCCGAAGCAGCTGTGGATGCATCCAGAGCTGTTGAAGACATGAACCGGCTGATTGAGAATTTTGCCGGCAAAGGCATAGAACTGTCGGAGCATTCCGAGCAGGTTAGGATGAAGGGCGATAAGGGTAAGGAATTGATGGAAAGCTCTGTAGCACAAATGGGCCAAATTGCCGAGGTGGTGTCACGGTCCATGGAAGCGGTAGAAGAGCTTAATCACAAGAACGAAGGCATATTCAGGCTGGTGGGGTCGATCCGCAGTATTTCTGAACAGACGCATCTTCTGGCGATTAATGCGGCGATCGAGGCCGCTAGAGCCGGAGATAGCGGACGAGGCTTCGCTGTTGTTGCACAAGAGGTGCGCAAGCTGTCGGAGGATGTGCAGCAGACGGTCTCGGAGATTACCGGCATCACGCAAGGCATCCAGCATAATTCCATGGAGATGGTTCAGCAATTACGCAGTGGTGTGGAGAAGACGGAAGAGGGCAGCCGCAAAATCATGGAAACAGGTGAAGCGTTGGCCGAAATTAACAAGTCAGTATACGTGATGTCCCGTACCATTGACGAGATGGGCCGTGATCTCCAGCAGATGACCGGGGCAAGTGAAACCATGAATGAATTCAGCCAGCACATCTCAGCCCTGGCCCAGGAATCGGCGGCCAGTGTGGAAGAGACTTCGGCATCAGCTCATGAGCAGGTAAGCTCCACTAATGAGGTGGCGACCGGGATAGAACAGCTTAGAACCCTGCTGGGAGAGCTGAAGGAATCAGTAACACAGTTTCAAGTATAGCAGAGCAGCGCGGAGCGTTAGCGGATGTTGTGCTGATGCGGAACCTGCTCGTGAACATGAATAACGGGTGTTGTCCTTGGGAGGGACAGCACCCGTTATTTGCTTACTACGTTAATACCGGCGGCTGTAGTCTACCAGATTGCGTGCAGGGGTTCCTGATTGCAAATAGGATTTCATGTTCTCTATAAAAATATCAACCAGCCGGTCCGCATAGCGGTCTGTGGCCCCGGCACAATGCGGGGTAATGACGACTTGTTCCATCCCCCATAGCGGGTGCTCCTGGGGAAGCGGTTCTGTCTCAAAAACATCCAGGCCGGCACCGGCCAAATGTCCGCTGTTCAGCGCCTCCATCAGCGCCTCTGTATGGGTTGTGGCTCCCCGGCCAATATTGATGTAATAAGAGCCTTCTTTGCAGGCTGAGAAGATCTCCGCATCGAATAGTTGCTGCGTCTCTTCGGTAAGCGGAAGTGTGTTGATTATGAAGTCGCCTTGGCCTACTGCATCTTGAAGTTGACTAGTCGTGTAAACTTCATCGAAGCTGTCAACCTGCTTGCCGGAGCGGCTTACTCCCACGGTTTTCATCCGGAAGGCCTTTGCGATTCTTGCCGTCTCACTTCCGATAGCACCGGTTCCGGCGATAACAGCCGTTTTACCGGTTAGTTCGCTCTCATTGCCTTCCGAATGCCAGCGGCGGTTCAATTGATTGCGAACCGCTGTATGCAGGTTCCGGGTAAAGAGGAGCATGAAGCCGAAAATGACCGCTGCAATCGGCTCCGCGTGCACACCGCTGGCATTGGTCAAGAAAATGCCTTTGTCTTCCATAGCCTCAAGAGGAAGCTTCTCGACCCCTGCCGACCAAGTCTGCACCCAGCGCAGCGGAGACTCGGGCTTCAGCAGCGTGCCGCTAATTCCCTTCCCCCAGCCGATAACAATTTCTGCTTCGGCAAGCATGGCAAGATCGGGATCTTTGCCGTTTCCAAGCATAAGGGAATAACCTGGAGCGGCTTCGCGGATTAACTCTTGCTGCCGTGGTGAAAGAGTGTGCAAACAAACAATGGTTTTCGTCAAGATGGTTCCCTCCAGTTATACTATATAATAGGGCTGTCTGATTCTGTATAGAATAAGGATAACAAATCTACCCTGAAAGGTGAAATTGAAATGGAACGTAAGCTGTCCGGCTCTGAAATGGAACGCTTGTTCATCGCGGTAAATCTTCCCTCCCTACTATGCAAAAGCTTGGCAAAAGAGTGCAGCGCCTTGTCTGCTACGCTGAATTTTGCCAAATGGACACATTCTGAGGATTATCACATTACCCTGCAATTTCTCGGGGATACACCCAAACCGTCGATTCCTGATCTGCTTGAAGCCTTAAAGGAGGTATCTTCCACTTGTAAGCCATTTCAACTGCATCTCACAGAATGGGGGGCTTTTGGGCGCCCGGAAGCGCCAAAAGTGCTCTGGGCGGGCGTTTCCGGAGAGTTGGAGAAACTGGCAGATCTCCAAAAACATGTGATTTCTGCTACCCGTCCTCTTGGTTTCATACCCGAAGCAAGGGGATTTAAACCTCATCTTACATTAGCCCGCAAATACCGCGATACCCTCCCGTTCAGCCTCGAGAGGCTTTCTGATTTACGTGCCCAACTGCCTAATAATGAGGAAAATAAAGGAATTGCGGACTGGACGGTGGATGGTTTTTTGGTGTATGCTACCAGGATGCATGCCATTCCTATGTATGAAATGATCGAAAAATTACCGTTTTTCTGATATAAAATCGATAAGAAAGTTTTCAAAGCTTCCATTTTCGGTTACATACAATAGGAATGTGCCGTAAATTTAGGAGGTAAAAAATGGTAATCTTTAAACAAAACCGCTGTATTGCGCTGCTTGTTGGCGTTATTCTGGTGTGTTTCTCTGCGATAAGCCTGCTTGGTTCTGAAGGAGCCGCTAAGGGCAAAAATACAGTACAAATGAATCATTTGAACTCGAATGTTCAAGCTTCGGCGTTGACCCTGTCTAGTGGAGCCTCAACTAGCTTGCTGAGGACAAGGAATACCCCGAAACCCATGCTCTACACCACAGCCGCCAATCTGTTCCATACCCAGAGGATCAGGCAGACCGTGGAATGGATCAGTCCGGATATACTGAAGCCGAAAGGTACAGCAGTAAGGACTGGGATTCTCCGGCAAAAGGCAGCTGTGGTGAAGTCAACTCCGCCCGTGGTGCAGCAAGTGGCCAAGACGGCGGCGGCTAAGGGGAGCCAGACCGTAATTACCCAAAAGACGGCAATTCAGCAACATCCCCCCACTCAATTGTTCTTCTCTCGGACAAAGCTATTAAGCCAGGAGCAGCGAGGTCAAGCGGCCTGGAGCTACGCGGTATCCGAAGAAGACCTGCTACTGCTGCAAAAGATCGTCATGGCAGAAGCAGAAGGCGAACCGTACCAGGGCAAAGTGGCAGTCGCCAACGTTGTTCTGAACAGGCTGCGGTCAGCCAATTTTCCCGACACCATTCATGATGTAATCTATCAGAAAAGCCAGTTCAGTCCTGTGGCCAACGGGCGTCTTAAGCGCGTGAAGCCCAACGGGGACAGTATTAAGGCTGTTACCGCCGCACTCTCCGGAACCAAGGCAGTGACTGACGATACGTATTTCTTCCTGTCTCTTAAGCTTGCCCAGGATCTGACGGTGCATCATTCCAGGCAGTACGCCAAAACAATCGGCAATCATACTTTTTATAAATAAATGATAGAGCAGGTGTCCCGAAGTCCTGAAAATGGTATTGGGACATCTTTGCTTCATTACAAGCAGAAACGGTACCGGGCCTATGGCCGGTACCGTTTCTGCTTGAGTCCTATCCTCTTCCATTCGGCGCCCTCTTGCTTAAGGCGTGACGTACACAGCTTCTTCATTTCGTGCAGGAGCAGCAACCCGTGCCCCCCGGAGCTCCGCAGATGTTCCGGCTGCAGGTTTGCCCAGCATCTTCAGCACGGCGGCAGCGCAGTGGCTCGGCTGCTGGCGATCCGGGGCGAGCCGCCGTCTGCGTAACTCTTCCAGGCCGGCGTATTCACGCAACAGCAGTGAGAACCATTTGTCCACCACATCCGAATCGAGTTCCTCGGCAAGGCCCAATTCCACGAAGTATTGGCAGTTCTTTTCTTCCTGGCCGGGAATGGCGCTGTAAAAAAGCATCGGAATGCCTTTGGCCTGGCCTTCCGTACAGGTCATCCCTCCAGGCTTCGTAATCAGCAGATCAGAGGCGTCCATCAGCTTATTGATCTCGCTGCTGTATCCCAGGATCTTTACATTGGGATGGTTCAGCAGCGGATTGGCTCTCATTTTGGCTACAAGTCTGTCGTTGCTGCCCATACAAAACACCAGTTGGATATCATTCGTACGGGCGGTGAGCGAGTTCATGACTTCTTTTCCGAACATGAGCCCCCAGCCGCCTCCCATAATCAGTACGGTAGGGATATCAGCAAGTCCCAGTTCCTTCCGCAACAGCTTTTTGTTCGATCTCTCCCAGAATTTAGGGTGTAAAGGCATGCCTGTGACGGTAACCTTGTCCGGGGAGACCCCCCGGCCGGTAAGTATCGACTTGACCCGTGAAGTTGACACTAGGTACCGGTTCGCTTCTTCATTAACCCAGCTTCCATGTGCATCATAATCCGTAATCAGTGTATACATCGGCACATCCAGTCCCTGCCGTTTCAAGCGGGAAATCACAGCAGCCGGAATGGGGTGCGTACAAATAATCAGATCAGGCTTAAGCTGCTCAATGACCTGTGAGGCATGTGTATAAAAAATCCGGTGGAGCGCCAGCTTGGTCAACCGGTTCAGGGATTTATGATATTGGGTTTTGTACATCATGCCGACCAGCTTCGGCTGGCTGCTGACTGTTTTGCGGTAAGCTGAAAGAATCCAGGGAGCGACCGTTGGGTTGAGGAATTTACCAAGCTCAATGACCCGGCACTGTACATCCGGGCTAAGACGCTTTATTCCTTCGGCCAGAGCATAGGCTGCCCCTGTATGGCCCGTACCGAAGCCTTCCGAAAACAGCAGTACTCTTTTCTTTCGCATAAGTTCACCTGCTACTTTCCTTCATAGGTAGGATTAATATTCTCTTCTATTATACTAGGGATATTACTTCTTTTCTCACATTATACAAATAAGACGTAAATAGAAAGTTAAAACCCTGCAAAAATTAAAAAATAAAGATTACACCCAAGTATTGCAAACGAAGAAGCAACGTGATAAAGTGGGTATTGACCGATTGACCGAAATAGTAAAACAGTCATATCGTATGGCAGGCCTATTTCATGAAGAAAGGAAGTGCGCGCAGGTGGCTGTGGTAGATCGAAGGCAACAGGTGCTCCAGGCCGCAACCAAGTCTTTTTCATTATTCGGCTACAAGGCGACCACAATGGATCAAGTCGCGAAGATCGCAAATGTCGGCAAAGGAACCATCTACACCTTTTTTACGAACAAGGAACAGTTATTTGATGAGATACTGCGTGAAGTGATGATGGATATGAAGGTCATCGCCGAGAGGGAGATCAGACGGGAACGGTCATTTTTTGAGAATCTGCACCGTGTTCTCGATGCTCTGCTCGAATTTCGCAGTGAACATGAGCTGTTTATCAAGTTGTCCCAGGAAAGCCGTGATTTCGGCACCCCCCAGGCCAACGAAGGTCTCGACAAGCTTGAAAATGTTGTTCTCGAATATTTGCAGCGGGAAGTAGAGTATGCAATGGATCAAGGGGAAGTGAAGCCCTGTGACCCCAAGATTGTATCGCTGGTAATGTTCAGACTGTATATTGTGCTTACGGCCGAACTGAACAGGGTGCATGTACCCTTAACCAAGGAGCAGATCAAAAGCTATTTTCATCTCTTTTTGGCAGAAGGGTTGGCAGAGTAGCCTCGTAACATGAGAATGGATAGTCTCAGACCACTCCGGTAGGAGTTTTTATTTGTCCATGATTGACCGAATGAGGAAAATAGTCATCCGGTGTTACTGCAAGTTTTCAAGAGATTCACCCTTTTTAGATAGTAGTAGCATTTTAAAGAGAGCATATGATCAGAAGGAGAGAACCAGAATGAAATCTTTATCCGTATTTGCCAAGGACCTGGGCGCAGTACTCAAGAATCCCAAGGTGCTGATCCCAATGTTTGTCGTCCTGTTCATTCCGGTGCTTTACAGCGGATTGTTCCTGAAGGCATTCTGGGACCCTTACGGCAAAATGAATGAGCTGCCCGTCGCTGTTGTCAATGAAGATAAAGGTGCCGACTATGAGGGAACCAAGCTTACTGCCGGGAATGACCTGGTAGAGGAGCTCAAGAAAACGGACGGGTTCAAATGGAACTTTGTCACCCGGGCGCAGGCGGACGCCGGCATGAAAGATGAATCCTACTATATGACTATCGTCGTTCCGGAAGATTTCTCCGCGAATGCGACTACATTGCTGGATGATAGTCCGAAGCAGGCCAAAATTATCTACGAGCCCAACGAAGGCTATAATTTCTTGGCAGGTCAAATCGGCGGCACAGCCGTGAAAGATATCAAGACTAAAGTATCTGCTAAAATTACGGAAGCTTATACGACCTCTGTTTTTGATAAAATCACAGATATCGCCAGCGGCCTTGGCGAAGCTGGTGATGGCGCCACCAAGATTGCCGACGGTGCAACCAAGCTGGACGATGGTGCGCTCAAGCTGAAGGATAACCTGCTGGTGCTGACCGAAGGTACCGGTAAGCTCTTGGATGGGGCAGCGCCTCTTACAAAGGGTGTGGCGGATCTGAATACCGGAGCTGCTGCACTGCAGACCGGTAGCAGTACGCTTGCAGGCGGACTTCAGCAGTTGTCTGCAGCCCATAAACAGCTCCAGGATGGTGTAGCACAGACAGCAGACGGCAGCAAGCAGCTCAATGCCGGATTGCAAAAAACCTCTGCCGGAGCAGCTGCATTGCAAGCTGGTACAAAATCGGCTGTAGACGGAACCACTAAGCTGCAAGCTGGTACAAAGTCTGTTGTGGATGGAAGCGCGAAGCTGGAAGCGGGATTGACTTCTTCCGTAGACGGCAGCGCGAAGCTGGAAGAAGGACTTAAAGCTTCGAAGGACGGCAGCGCGAAGGTAAGCGCGGGAGCCAAAGCGGTTGCAGATGGCCTGTCACAGCTGGCCAAATCCAATCCGCAGCTGGCGGCAAGCCCGGATGTACAGAAGCTGCTTGCAGCCAGCACCGCAGTTGCTCAAGGCACTGCACAGCTGGATCAGGGCCAGCAGCAGCTCCTTGATGGCGCAACTGCGCTGCATAGCGGCCAGGAGCAGCTGGTGCAGGGAGCGAACCAACTGCATGCCGGTTCGCAGCAGTTGGATGCCGGAGTGACCCAGCTGCATGACGGGGCACAGCAACTGAATGCCGGCAGCACGCAGCTGCTGGACGGACAGAAGCAGCTCCTGGCCGGAGCCGGAGCGCTTGAAACTGGCGGCACCAAGCTTGCCGCAGGTATGAAGCAGTTCGGTGCGAAGCTGGACGAAGCAGCAGCAGGCGGCGCGAAGCTTGCTGACGGCGGCAAAGCGCTGGAAGCGGGAACGGCTAAACTGCTAAATGGAGCCGGTCAGCTTAGCAGCGGCCTCAGCTCAGTAGCAGACGGCTCGAAGAAGCTGAGTGATGGAGCCGTACAGCTTAAGGACGGACTGGATGACCTGAAGGCCGGCTCCGGTGAGCTGGCAGTGAAGCTCGGTGATGCCGCTTCACAGACCAGTACCGTGAAGAAAACCGATGCGCTTGTATCGATGTTCGCCCAGCCGGTAGAGATTGAAGAGAAAGAGTTTACCACAGTACAAAACTATGGCACAGGGTTTGCACCATACTTCCTGTCACTTGGTTTGTTCGTAGGCGCGCTCATCTGCACCATTGTTATTCCAATGCGTGGTTCCGAGGTAATTGGTGCCAGCCGGTTCAACCGTTTCATCAGCCGCACCCTTACCTTCTCGATGATGAGCGTGTTCCAGTCCCTGATGGCCATCCTTATTGTTCTCTATGGACTAGGACTTGAAGTGCAGAATGTACCGTTGTTCTATGCCTTTACTTTCATTACAAGTATCGCCTTCATGTGGATGATTCAAGCCATTGTTACCTGGATGGATCAGCCGGGCCGGTTCGTAGTTATCGTTGTCTTGATCTTCCAACTGACAACTAGTGCTGGAACCTTCCCGCTGGAGCTGATTCCGGATTGGATGAAGTTCTTCAACCCGCTGCTGCCTATGACTTATAGCGTAAGAGGCTTCAAGGCAGTAATCTCAACCGGTAACTTCGATACCATGTGGAGCGATGCCGGAATGCTGGCTATTTATGGAGTAGTATTCCTGGCTTGCACCTTCACCTACTTCATGACCCGTGACCGTGATAGTGAAATGGCAGTGCAGAAAGAACAAGCATTAAGCTTGTAAGATTAAAAATAATTCATTGAGTAAACACACAAAGAACGCTCCTTCCGGGGCGTTCTTTGTGTGTATCTTAAAATATATAATTTATATATTC
>NZ_LVYZ01000046.1:0-93489 GCF_001909095.1 Paenibacillus sp. P46E | reverse complement strand
GGCGGAGATTGACCCTAGACACAGTTTAAGAACCCGCTGGCGCAGCGATGCAGCCCGCAGGTTCTTTTTACGTCTGGATTTCTGCTATTTGAACATGCCAAAAACCCCGCATCCTCTGAATCATCAGAACATACGGGGCCAATGCTGTGTTCCTTCTATGCGTTAAAATGGAAGCGGCTCAGCAGAACCTCGCCGCTAAAGATCATATACACATCCGTGTTTCCTGCTCTCATACTGACAGGAACGGATAGGCTTTTCCACTCCTGGAGGGTGCCGCTTGCCGGAATTACCAGCGTACCTGCCAAGTTCCCCGCCAGGCCTCCGGTTCTGATCTCCACACTGCCGCCCTTGGCGGAGGATACAAGCCCCTGGAACTCTGTTGCTCCCTGTGCGAACGCTGCATCCTTGAAGGCAATCCATGCGCCGTCCGCTGTAGGGTGAATGGATGCACCGCCTGCCTTGCATTCATCCAGAAACACTTTTTCATAGTCATCATAGTTCTCGGCTTTAACTGTATGATACAGGTCACGCGGCGGAACCGTTTCACCCTGTATTTGTACACGTCCGGTCAGCTGAATGTCGCCCGAGGAACGGCCAATTAAGATCTCGTACTCGCCGGTTTCCACACAATATTGCTCCCGCGTCACATCCCAGAACGCCAGCTCGGCCACCGGTACAGTAAATGCCACCGTCTGTGTTTGTCCGGTTGCAAGATGAATCTTCTCGAAACCCTTAAGCTGCTTCAGAGGACGCTTCACCCGGGAGGACAAGGCGTGAATGTAGAACTGAACTACCTCGTCACTTGCTACAGACCCTGTATTCTCAACGTCTACTGTCAGTTTAATGGTTCCATCCTGCTTCAAAAACTCGTCCGCCAGCGACAGCTTGCGGTACGCCACCTGTGCATAGCTTAAGCCATGTCCGAACGGATACAGCGGCTCGCCGTCAAAGTACATGTAGGTTCTTTTGCCTTTGATAATATCGTAATCCATCAGATCAGGAAGCTGATCCACGGAACGGTACCAGGTCATATTGAGCTTCCCTGACGGGCTGTAGTCGCCGAACAGGACATCTGCCACTGCATTGCCGAGCTCCTGCCCGCTGTGGGAGGTGTACAGGACGGCCGGAATATTCTCATCTATCCATGTCGAAGAGATCGGGTAGCTTCCCACAATTACTACTACAGTATTGGGATTTGCCTCGTATACTGCCTTGACTAGACGTTCCTGCTCTTCAGGCAACACAATATCCGGTCTGTCGATTTCTTCTTTGCCGTTCAAAAGCGGATGGTTTCCGACAAACACGACGGCGACCTCTGCGGACTTGGCAGCTTGGACTGCCGCTTCCACGCCATTCACAATGACGGTCTTGTTAAATTCACGTGCCTGGGCAACAGCATCCTGATCACCAACCTCGAGTGTGCCATCCTCTGCATTGATAGAGATCAGCTTGTCATTCCAGGTGCGCAGGCTCACGGCCCCCCCGTCCTCCGGCACCAGATTCAGTGATTCCTTCACGTACCAGCCATAAATTTCATCTGCAGAAGCTGTCAAAATACCCGAGTCGTTCAGTGTAACATACTGTCCCCGGCTTGTTGCTTCCAGCGTATGGGCGGTCCAGCCCCAGGCCGTATGGCGGAACAATTCCCCACGCTCCGGTACATCATGCAAGACAGCCAATCTTCCGTCTTCGCCGGTCATTCCTACTGCCTTGCCGCTAGCTGCCGAGGTCAGAATAATGCGGTCATCCCCGCTCTCAAAAGCAACCTGCTTCCCGGCCAGCTTCTTCGTCACACCCTGCAGCGGAGTCACACCGTAAGCCAACGTACCAGAGTACCAGTCTCTGAAAGCTTCATCCGCCAGAGGCCCGATAAGTGCGACCTGGGATAGCTCAGTCTTGCTGAGCGGAAGGGTGTTATTTTCATTTTTCAGCAATACGATAGACTGCTTCGCAGCTTCCAGGGACAGCTCGCTGTGTTTCTTGCTGAGAATCACAGAATCATCAATGGCCGTATACGGATTGCCTTCCTCGGGATCGAATTCGCCTAGACGGAAACGGACGCGGAACGTATTGAAAAGCGCGCGGTCCAGATCCGCCTCGGTCAGCAGTCCTTCATTCAACGCCTGGTGAATGACCTTAATCGTCTCTTCCGTTTCTTCGGTCACACTGTCGATGCCGTTCTTAATCGATTCCGCCATGGACTGGGCGAACGATTCATAATACTTATGATCCTTCACAATCCCGAACAAATCTCCGGCATCGCTTACAATGAAGCCGTCCATTTCCCATTCGCCCTTCACAATCTCCATGACTGCCGGATGCAGGATTACTGGTACGCCATTCACCGAGTTGTACGCCGTCATCATCGACTGCGCGCCGCCTTCCTTGAAGGCGGGCTTGAAGGCTTCCAGATAATACTCACGCATATTGCGCGGATCTATGCTGGAGGAAGCCACTCCACGGTCAATCTCATTGTTATTGCCGAGGAAATGCTTAAGCGTTGCTACCGCTTTCAAATACTTGGGATGATCGCCTTGAATCCCCTTCACGAGCGAGGTACTTAGACGGCCAGTCAGTTTCGGATCTTCACCATAGGCTTCTTCCGTTCTGCCCCAGCGCGGATCACGCTCCATATCCACTGTAGGCGCCCATAAAGTCAGGCCGTTAACCGTCGGATTTTTCCGGTAAAAAGCTCTGGCTTCATCGCCGATCGCTTCACCGATCTTTTGCAGCAGCTCCGGGTTCCATGTGCAGGCCAGTCCGCTCGGCTGCGGAAAAGAAGTCGCTTTGCCCAGCCAGGAAATACCGTGTGCCCCTTCCGTACCATGCTTATAGCCGCCTACTCCTAAACGTTCAATAGCTGCTTGATATTGGGGCATCAGGCTCACCTTTTCATCCAGCGTTAGTCTGGAGAGCAGGTCCTGTACACGTTCATTCAGCTGCAATTCAATTTGTTGAAAGGGTAATGTTGCGGATTCCATTGAGATGACACTCCTTTTGATCTTTATGATAACGGTTTCAACTATCCTCCCCATCATAAAAGATTCCCGCAGAGAGCAACACCTGAATAATTGACATAAAAATCAGTTCATAATTAGAGATTCGGGTAGGGGACCCGCCCCCCCGCTCAATTCGTCAGAAACTTCCGCGCATCCGGCGAGACGCCGGAGAGGTTCTGGTCTCCGCTGGTGATGACATAGGTACCTTCCAGAATCGTCTCAGGCGGACGGCCCCGTACCTCCTTAGGCGTGACGCCGTATCTGGCTTTGAACACCTTGTGAAAATAAGAATACGTGCCGAACCCGCAGCTTCCGGCGATATTCTCCAGCCCCAAGTCGGTATAGCGGATGCGCTCCAGAGCGTTGGACAGCCTAATTTCCTGGGTGTAGTGAATAATCGTATACCCTGTAAGCTTTTTGAACAGGTGCACAGCGCGGGAGACACTAAGCCCGGCCGCCGCTGCAACCTCCTCCACCCGCAGCGGGCGCAAGGCATGCTCGTTGATATACCGCTGCATCAGCAGTACCATTTCATTGGAACGCACCAGCGGGTCCTGGCGGGAAACGGCCTCCTCCGAGAGGCGGTCGAGCGACAAGCATAAGGCGCACAGCAGATGCCGGATCAGCTCGGGATTGCCTTGTACAATCCGGTGCTGCTCGATGCTCAACTGCTGCCATAAGGAGAGCATTCCGGCATCCAGATGAATCCGCTGTTGGATCGGGCGGGGCCGGGTCTTCCACCACTGTTCGATCCACGAACCTTCGCAGAGCAGATAATAATCCCCGCTCTCAATATTCCCGTCCATGGCCTCAACCTCTAAATGATAAAGCTCACCAGGGGGATAGATCAGCAGATCGCCGGGCTCAATGACTTCCATTTTCCCTTTGACCAGCGCTCTGCAGCTGCCCATTACCTGTAGCCGAAACAGAAAAAAGGGCGGCGGTGTAAAGGATGTTTTGAAGGGAAGGGTATGAAAAGAGTACGCGCAGGCATGCAGCTTCAAGTCCATATTCTCACCGTCCCAGCCAAATAGTAGAGGTTTTCGAGCAGATAAAACATTCTTTAATCATCAACAATTATCTATACTATAACCAAATGAAAGATAAAGCTGCAAGCTGATTCTGAAGGAGACATTCCCGCCCTTATGTTGAACCGAACACGCAATCTTCTCCTGATCTCAGGTTATCCTGTATTTTTGATCTGCATGATGCTGCAAGGGATGGCTATATCCATTAGCTCCCCATTTTTGGCTGTCTATTTTACAACTAAGCTGGGGGTATCGGCAGCTACTTTTGGTGTTTTTACGGCAATAACCATCATAAGCGGCGTATGGCTCAGCATGTCGATTGCCAAACGCTCGGACAGCGGGCTGAACCGCAAAAAACTGATGGTCACCGCCATGTTTTTCAATGCGCTAGCTTTTTCCGGATACCTCATTATTCATGAGTTTTATGGACTACTGTTGTTTATGACCGTATTCACGGCTCTCGGTGCCCCGGCCATGCCCCAGCTCTTCGCCAGTGCACGGGAGGCTGTCAATGCCAGTAAGTCTGCGGATCATGCCTTAGCCAATTCAACGCTTCGCTCGATGTTTTCGCTGGGTTTTATCGTCGGTCCGCTGGTGGGCTCGGTTCTTATCCATTATTTCGGATTCCAGGGCATCTTCATGAGCACCACGCTGATTTTTATCTTGAATGCTATGTTAGCTCTTTTCTTCATAAAAACTCCTGCCGTCCCGCCAAAAACCGTCAGCCAGAAGCCCAAGCCCGTAAGTCTGCATCAGAATCCCCGGATTCTGGTCCCTTTTCTGGTGCTGACGCTGCTATATTCCGGGCATTGGATCAACAATCTGAACATCTCCCTGTTCATTACGGATACGCTTGGCGGGGATATGCAGAATGTCGCTTCGGTATCCAGTATTTGCGCACTGCTTGAGATCCCACTGATGCTTGTACTGGGGCTATTATCCGCCAAATATTCGGCCCGGCTGCTCATGGTCTGGGGGATTGCGCTGGGTGCAGCTTATTACATCGTCGTGCTGTTCTCAACTTCATTGTGGCAGATTCTCGCCGGACAGGTACTGCTGGCCTTCTTCGTAGCTGTTATCTCCGCTATCGGCATCAGCTATATTCAAGATTTGCTTCCCGATTTGCCAGGATATGCTTCAACACTGTATACGAATTCAACGACGATCGGAAGGCTGTTAGGAAGTCTGGCCGGAGGCGCAGCAGCACAGTGGTTCGGATACAGGAATGCCTATTGGGTATGTCTGCTGCTGGCCCTGCTCTCTCTGGCTTTGCTTGCACTCCCTCAACGTTTAGCGGCAGAAGAGGGAACCCGCTCTACCAGCATCACATAACAGGAGGAACCTGCGATGAAAATTATACTTGTTGACGACAACCCTATTGTGCGCACTGAGCTCAAACTGATGCTGGAGCAACTGCCTTTTGAATATGAAGCGATTCTGGAAGCGTCCTGTGATTCGCGGGCCATCCGGCTGATCGAACAGCATGAACCGGATCTTATTGTGACGGATGCCAAGCTACTGATCAGCGAAGCCAGTGCGATAGAACGTGTGAATGGAAATCAGCCTCAGTGCAAGATTGTTGTGACCAGCAGCCACGAATTTGTCCTGGATGCCTTTTGCAAAGGCGGCATGGATGCTCTGCTGAAACCTGTTGCCAAGGAAGAGCTGATGTACGTATTGCTTAGAGCGGCAAGCGCTACGGGGCATGAGAGTATGTATGATGAGCAGACTGGGGTTGCTCCGGCGGGGTAGTTTTTGTACGAAGAATAAGGCTACATGAAGAACTCTGCGTGAGATTCCTTAGACATTTCCAATAAAACAACTCCGATAATGAACAGGTTAATAATTATCAAACCAATAGTCTGGAATCTCCAATTTTTACGGGTGAATAATCGAGTGAATAGAAACCCCAGTGAGATTCCTTCCCCTATTAAATTCATGGGTAACAGTACAATAGTCATAAGAGCCAATGACAGAATATATTCCGATATCATTCTTCCTATAACCAATAATCCAATCAGACCCAAAACATGCACCCAAGGCCACAGGACCAAGATTGTACTAATCTTGTTGGAATCCTTAATTATAAATCCCAGAGTGACTCCAATACCCGCCAGCAGAACAAGAAACGAAATTGAAGCCTCTTAGGCACGCTCTCGTGGCTAAATACCCGCCCATCAAATTCCTCAAAAACACTGCGTCCGGTCTTATAACTGCATACGGATAAAACCGCAAGAACAAAGACAAGAATAATTTTCGGGAATCGTGCCATGCTCCATCCTAATAGCCCGCGCCCCCCTGATCCAGTAATTCCCAAATAATATCATTGGCTGAAGTCTGGTATAAATGAATAGCTACAGTTTTCGGGAAATCAATAAAACCAGAATAGGAAAAGACCGCTACCTCCCGGCAGCGGTCAAACCTTTTATTGATTTTATCGAACAGCGGCAGGCTCCATGCTAATTCAGCAGGTTCAGCTCCCGTGCCCGGGCAACAGCCTGCGCACGGCGCTTCGCGCCAAGTTTGCCGTATAACCGGAATACATGGCTTTTTACCGTTCCTTCGGTGATTCCAAAGCGGGTGGCAATTTCCTTATTGGAGAGTCCATCAGATAGCGAGCACAGGATCTCATGTTCCCGGAGCGTCAGCGGTTCCATTAACGGTTCAGCCTGCGCTGCAGCTAGCAGATCCAGCGGATGCTCACCAGACAAACCGGGTATTAAACGATCCGCTTGCGGCTCAGACCCGGTTGCCCCCGCTGTGGAAGGACCCGCCGGACGGGAATCTTCAAGGGCCTGCTGATATACCATCCGGGTAATCATAAAATCAAGCAAGGTTTGCAGCTCATCCGTAAAGGCTCCGGCCATCAGATGATTCTCCAAATATACAACAGACCTCTCCACTCCCCCAGGGAAGAAAACAGGCAGACATAAAACGGATAAGGACTGATTACCCATGATATATGGATCAGCTGCATAGGAACTGACTGAAGCATTAGTAAGCAATACCGGCTCACCCGTCCTCATTACGTAGCGAACCACTGATTCTGCATATCTGTCTTGCGGATTCTCCGCTGAGCCGCTTCGGGCAACAATTATATATTCTTCCTCACGGCTGCCAAAAATATATCCTTTCACCGCTCCCGAATAGCGGAGCGCCGACTCCAGTAAGCTGTTGAGCCTGTCTCTCCAGTCCGAGTGGACTGCTCTTTCAGCAGAGCTGGACATTTGCCGGAACAGCTCTTTTCCGTTGTCTGAATACACCGCTCTTTCAGCGGGTGCTATGGCCGCACCTACTACCAGCTGCTCCATGGTCCTCCCGGCTGCCGGTAACTTCAAATCCGGGTATGCCTTTCCAAGCTGAGTCACCTTGGCGGCAGCCCCCCAGTGCAGATAGGCCATGCAGGCATCCTGTAACAATCCGTCAGCTCCCGTGACCGTTCCGGCCGCCCGGTAAAATGCTGATGCCCTTTCGCAGGATATACCCTCCAATAGCCCGTTCTTTTCTTGACGTGCAGCTGCAATAGCCTGTTCATAGCCCTTGGCTGCTTCGGTGTGATTCCCGTTCAAATGCTGCATTTCCGCCTTGATCAGTAAATAAGCGGAATATCCCTGACCGAAGTAGCCTGTCCATGATCTCATCCCATGCCATTGCTTACGGAGCTTGCTGCGGATATCCCTGCGTTTTGCCGGAGGAGACTCTGCATACAGCGCAGCAAGCGCTAAGGACTGATACACATGCTGCTTGCGTACCTGCATCCGGGTCTGCCGGAAGGTATTGAAGCTCCCCTCCTGTGCCCAGGCCAGCGCATCCTGGAAACGACCTTCGAGATAGGCGATTTCCATTTGACAAGTGCAGATGTAGAACACTTCGTTATTCAGCACTTTACTGGAACGGCTGCTATGGACGGGAACCGGAGATTCATCACCTTCAGCAGCCAGTCCCTGCAGACGGGCCACGTATGCTTTGGAGATCTGGAAGATATTCAGGGTGACCGTATCCACCAGCTTGCCTGCAAGGCCCTCATATTCTGTAATCAACGCAGATAATGCAGCCGGACCTCCGGTATGGTTCGTCACCGAGGTTAGCATGGCAATACTTACAAACGGTAAATTGGCTGCTTCCATTCCATGCTTCACCGACTGCCGGAAATGATGCAGCCCCTCCTTCGGTTGATGCTTCAATAAGGCCAGCCCCATGATATAATCCAATCTGCATCTTAAGTCCACGCTTTCAAAAGAAGAAGCAAGCTGTATAGCTTCTTCAATATAAAAAGCACCGGTTTGTGCAAAAGATAATTTATTCCGCATGAGCACTAAACCGTAACCGGCCAGAATATAGGCAAATGCTTCATTGTTCCCCCGGCTTAGCCCAAACCGTACAAACCGGGAAAAGAGTACAGCCGCTAAAGACAGGCTTAAGGTAAAGGCGGAGCTCGCAATCGACATCACCAACTCAGACAATGCTATATAATGAGGTTCCCGGTTGACAGGAAGACGCTTTAGCACATTGCGGTGCTGATATAAGACTTTTTGCGTCAATGCCACCTCCGTTATCACAGCTGCGGAAGTGGGTTTCACTGGCAGCTTCCAGCCCCACTCCGCCAGTGCCTGCCGTCCAACCTGCACGGCCTGTTCATCTTTCTTCAGATAGGCACACATGGCGATCCGGATGCGGTAGATTCGGGATCGCTCGAGCAGTTCTGTCGTAGCGGCCAGTAGCCGTTCGAGCCGCACGGCTGCACGCTCGGTGTAGCCGCACATATATTCACATTCAGGCAGTTCCAGCAGCAGCCTGTAAGCAAGCGACCCGGGAACGGCTTCCTCCTCCCCGAGCAGATGTAGTCCCGTCTCCAGAAAATACAGCGCTGATGCAAACGCCGTAGTCGCCTTCGACTTCATTCCGGCATGCAGGTTCAAAGCGGCAAGCCCGTTTCTTTCGGTCTCATCTTCCATTTTCACAGCGCCCAAATTCAAGTGGTGTACCCGCTCAAAAACAGAATACGCTATCCCGCCCATATCTTTACTCATGCTGCGTCCAATTGCCAAATGCAGGCCTGCCTGCTCCGTGACCGGTATGATGCTGTATACGACTTCCTGCACCCGGTCATGTAGAAAAGTATATACAGAATCATCCGTGCCTCCCGGTTCAGCATCCTTCTCCAGGTTAATCAAACCCTCTGCCTCCGCAATGCGCAGCAGAGACAGCGTATCTTCCACGGTATAACCGCTCATTGCAGAAATTGCCGACACGCGGAAGCGGTGACCCAAGGCTGCGGCTATCCCCAAAAGACCGATGGTGTCCCCGGGAAGCTGCCGGATGCGCGCCTCCAGGAAATGCAGGAGTCCCGGCGCTTCCGGCAGCTCTGCAATGGCTTCGGTATCCCAGACCCAAAAGGCCTGCTCCTCGTCATAGTACAGCTTGTGCTCACGGTACAGATTGTCCATCAGCCTGTGAAGGTACAGCGGATCACCTGCGGTCCGGTGATACACGAGCTCTGCAAGCTGCCGGATGCGTGAAGTGTTTTCCTTCAATAGCTGGGAGAGAAACTGTCTTACATCTTCGTATATCAGGGCTTCCAATTGAATATGCCGGATATGCAGCGGTCTGTCCTGTTGCTTCGGGGATAATACCTCATCCAGCCAAATAGCAGAGGCGGGGTACCCGTCCAGACTATTCAACCGTTCTTCAATCGTTTCCGAGCGAAAGGTTCCAATTACCATTAACCCGTGCATTGCCAAATCTTCAGCAAGGATATACAGGAAATCAAGTGTATCCGGATCAGCCCACTGCAGATCATCCAGGAATAATACGAGCGGCCGTTCCTTACTGGCAAAAGCGCCGATAAACATGGGGAGCAGACGGCGGAAACGGACAGCAGCCTCCACTGGCGGAAGCGCTTCTGCCTGAAATACCCCTCCAAACAGCCCGGCAGCATCAGGAAGGAATTCGGTGATAACACCCGCTCCCTGGCCCATGGTCTCTCTCAACTGAATGCCCAGCTCCGCTGCCCTATCCGGTGTTTCGCTCCATACTTGTTGCAGGAGTCCGCGAAGAGCCTGTAAAATCGGGGCATAAGGCATCTCCCGGTTCATTGGATCGCATTTGCCTGTGACAAAGCGGCCCCCTTCACGGAGTACTGAAATATATAACTCCTCGATCAGCGCCGTCTTTCCGCTCCCTGAGCGGCCAGTCACCAGTACAAATGCCGAGCCTCCGCCGCAAGTCTGCTCATAAGCAGCATGCAGCTGCTTCGCCTCCAGCTCCCGCCCATACAACAGCTTCGGCAGCCGGAACCGGCTGGCACGGTCGGCCAGCCCAATCTCAAAAGGAAGGAGTTCGCCGGTCTCTTCGTACGCGGCAACACACTGCCGTATATCGGCAAGCAGTCCATAAGCGCTCTGGTAGCGCATTTCCGGTGACTTGCTCATAAGCCTCGCGATGATGTCCTCCAAAGGACCCGCCAGCTCAGGCCGGTACTCATGCAGCGGTCCGGGGATGGCGGCCATATGCAAATGAACCCAATCCTCCCGGTGCTCCGCCTGAAAGGGCAGGCGACCGGCAAGCATCTCGTAGAAGATCACACCAAGCGCATACAGGTCACTGCGTTCATCCGGCTTATACTCCATCCTGCCCAACTGTTCAGGGGCCAGATAGGCGTAATCCGCGTTTCCGTTCTCGATTAGAAAAGCCTCTCTTAAGTCCAGGGCCAAACGGACCGAGGACGGATTTAGGCGGCCAATCATTCTACTCTGATGATGAATCGTCCGGACCATCTTCGCTAATGCTTCAGCACTGTATAGAAAGGAGGATATCTCCATAATGGTACCTTCTATTATTTTAGCCAGCTTGAACCCTTCTTCGATTGGCATTCTGTCATTCCCCCAAGTAGTCCATACGTCGCTCCCGCAAACATAACAAAGTAAGTAATTATACCTATTCTAGCATTTAATAAAAATTTAACGAGCCTTTTTTAAACAGGAAGTTGCAGGATAATCCACAATGGGGGTATAACGCATAGCAGCGGTTCTCCAGTGAAGGGAGAACCGCTGCTATGCTGATCTTTGGCATATTCCGTTAGAAGTAGAACTATTTATGCTCCTCCTGCCCGCCTGGCTTCATCTTCAGCTTGCGGTAGTCACCCGGAGTCACCCCTACCACCCGTTTGAACACCCGTCCAAAGGTGATAGAGTTGGCATAGCCCAGCTTCTGTCCGATATCCTGCAGATTGTCGCTGGTAGTGGCCAGTAAATATTCCGCCCGCTGCATCCGCAGCTGGGTCAGAAAATCCACAAATTTCATGTCAAATTCCTCTTTGAACAGATGGCTTGCGTATTTGCCTGAAATCTGGAACCGGTCGCTCAGATGCTTGAGCGATAAGTCAGGATTGTCAAAATTCTCTTCAATATATACCTTCATCTCGCTGATCATCGCACGGTAGCTTTTAGACTCATTGACCGAAACATAGATGCGGTAAATCTCCGCGAGCCATTTCAGCATGACGGAATGGACCTGTTTCAAAGTCGTTTCCGCTTCGATTTCGCTGTAATACCCCTGCAGGCTCGGCTCGCTGAAGATTCTCTTCAGGCTGTCCGAGAGCTGTCCCAGCTCCCGGTCAAGCATTTGGATCAAGGTATGAAGCATCATATGAATCTCTTCGTCCTTTACCTGATCTTCGCTGAACCAGACGAACAGTTCATCCAGCCTCTGCCGCCAATTTTCGTCCGCAATGCGGAACTCCCGCACAATCTCACCCAGCATCTGCAGATATTTATAGGACTGCAGCGTGGAACGGTCCGGCAGGTTATCACTTAGCACCACCCTGTCCTTGCCAAGCGACAGCTTGTGCTGCAGTGCCATATCGGCCGCAGAGGAGGACTTGGGAATTGCTGAAAGTTCATCTACCACAGGACCGATCCCGATGGCCAGCGAGAGTCCCAGGTTGTCACTGACCCATCGCAGGCAGCGCTCCGCAAGGTTCCGCAAACGGATCTTGTCTATTGTGGAGTGATCGCCGGCGCTGACCATCAGCCCAATCCGGTTGCTGCTGACCCATTCGCCCCAGCCTTCGAGCCCTTCTTCTCCAGCAAGCTCCTGAAACAGATTCATGAGTGTCAGCTTGAGCAGATTCTGATCTTTGGCAGGATATTTATGGCGGAAATCATCGTATTGATTGATTTCTGCCGCAATGTAGGCAAATTGCATGATTGCCCCGCTGAACGGGCTGAAGCGTTCCAGCCTGTCCTCCAGGGAGGCAATCTGTTCCCCCTCCAGCAGATCCAGGAACAGCTGGCGGCGCTGGACCAGCAGATTCTCATCATGCTGTTTTTGATAATCCATGGTCTGATGGATCAGGGTTTCGAGGGCCTGGTCTATCATCACCAGTTCGTTCCTTGAGGTGACATCCATCCCCTCTTCCCGGAACTGCAGCGCCTGAATCCGGTTCATCATCGCCTGGATCGGACGATAGTTTTTGCGGGTAATATACAGGATGTACAAGGTCCCCAGCACTACAGTCAGAACGCCGATAATGATCCAGATATATGAAACTACCGACATCCAGGCGAACAGCTCACCGGCAAGGATGCCGCTCTCGAAGGTCCAGCCCACATTACCGGCAGGTATCCGGGTGAGAACACTGCTGCTCAGGATTTCCTTTTCCCCGTGAGCCGTATAGACAAGCTGGCCTTGATCATTGACCACACGCATGAAAGACACCTTGCTGTTCGTCATATCATCAATCATCCGTTCGATCCGGTACATGCTGAGATTGACAACAATGACACCTTCGGAGCCAAAAGGAAGCGGCAGCTTCTTGTACATACTGATGACTTGTGAGGTTGGATCGGAGCTGAACAGCCGATGGCTGCGCACATCACTCCACTCGCCGGTGCCCGCCTTGGTCAGTGCCTGGTTCAGGTAATCCCGGTCTGCAAAAACATCGCTGTCCACCAGCCCGTTCAGGGTAAGCACCTTCCGGTCGAGCTCCCTGTAAATATAGATGGAGTCAATCAGCTGATTACGGTAAATCATGCCCCGCATATCCTTCACGGTATTATACAGCCGGGTCCGGTCTCCCTGATCACTCTCCCCGCTTAGATAATATCCGTAATCATGATTCGTCTCCATCTCTTGCAGCACAGCCAGTTCCACTTCGCTTAAGGCATTCTGTACAGAATCGACAACGTAGCCGGTAGAGATACGGTTGGCCTTTTCGGTCTCACTGCGTGAAAGCTCGCCTACAATGAGAAAGGAGAGAAAGATGAGAATCGATACGGTCAGCAGAAATATAGGGAAGTAAGAGAACATCATCCTGCTGGACCAATTTCGCTTCATATGAACCCCCCCTCTTCACTTGAATACCCGAGAGATGCATCAGGAGCTTGGCTATTTACAAGTTCGGTGACACTCTCGCAATTCTGTTAATCCAATATAACATGCCCGCTCCGATTAGTGCACTGACTGTACAAGCCAGGTACATCACCTGGGGTCCTCCTGTACTATACAAATATCCGTTCAGCAGGTTGCCCACAATTCCCCCAAGACCTGAAAAGACCATATTAAATACGCTTTGCCCGGTAGCCTGCATTTTCTTACCTGCTGCGTTCGCCACATATTCAACCGCAGCGACATAGAACAAGCCGAAGGACAAGCCGTGCAGCACTTGAATGCCAATCATAACCACAGGAATCGGGAACAGCCATTGAATAGCCCACCGGAGTGCGTAGAAAAAAGCGGCCAGGAGCAACGTACGTTCATACCCGATCCGGCGGAGGATTTTGGCAGCAAGCAGCATGGAAGGGATATTGGTTAAGGAAGCCAGCAAGAGTGCGGTGCCGACCATCGAATAGCTGCCTCCGGCATCCTGAAAGGCCAGAACGAAAAAGGAGTTATAGGCGGTAAGCGTCTGATTGACAAAAAAGCAGGCCACCAGAAACATCACGAACAGGCGGTTCCCCAACAGTTCCTTAAGTCCCTGGGACAACGAAATCGTGGTTGCATTGTTCTCCGTGGTGCGGGGTAAGCTCAATACAGTGACAGCGCCTGCGACGCTGAGCACCAGAAATGGCATCCACAGCTGTGTAATCCCGAACTTTGACAGATAGAATCCCGCGGCATAGCCGCCCAGCGCTGTACCCAGGCTGCCCATCATGCGGATCGAACCATAGGAGGTCCTCGCCTTGCGCGCTGCCGAAACAGCATAAGAATCGGCAATCGGGCTTTGCGTAGCCTGAAAGACTATGGACAGGATATACACCATCACGATCACTAAAAAATACTTAAAGCTATACAAAAAAGAAAGGCAGGCCGGTACAGAGATGCTGAGAATAAGTACCAGCTTCGTCTGCCGGTAACGGTCCACCAACATGCCCCATACAGGCTGCACCAAAATGGATAACAGCGTTCCTATCGACATTAGTGCGCCAACCACTTCTGCCCCTACCCCCTGATGAACAAACAGGGTTGTCAAATACGGATTGAACAATCCACCCGCGAGGCCTGACAACAAATACACCATACGGAGCTTAATCAGCTCCATTCTGGCTTCCACAGATATTATCGCCGCGTTCTCCATGCTGCATTCTTCCTTTATTGTAGTATTCGCAAAAGATAGACCTCCCGCCTGGCTTGAGGTCTATCCTGATGGTTTTATGGAGTGAGCGGGTCCAGCTGCAGTGTGAAATTCATATGCGAGTCCCCGTCTTCTGGACGGTACAAATAGATAATCTCCAGCAGCTTTGCTTCCTGATCCCAGTTAATCACAGGGTCTGGAGCGGTCGCAGACACCTTGCAGCCCAGATTAGGCAGCGCCCAGATATCAGGGGTAATCTCCGTCAATGCAGGGGAAAGTCCAGGTCCGCTGATTTCGAAATAAACCTCAATCTCCACGTCTGTACTCAGTTGAACGTCTACCGAAAGCCAATCCTTCTGAACCGCCGCCTCAAAAATCATTCCCCGCAAATGGCTGTTCCAGCTTTTGCCCTTCTCCCGGCGTAGCAGCCGCAGGTAGCATTTCTCCCCGTCAGCATTCATCCAGTGGATGGTCGCCGGGTGCATCTGTCCGTTCGTGTTCCGGCTGCCGGACATCGCTCCGAGCATCCGCTTGCTTTCAATCCAGGCAGCTGCAGTGCACAAATTGCGGTTCTCCCCGGGTTTATCCCGTTCACAGAGCTCCCGGAACTGTCTTTCGGTCCGGCGGTCTCCGGCATGCATCTTGAACTGCGGCAGCAATTCTTCCGGAAGGTCCACACCCACCATTGCAATCAGCGGGTCATGGCTGGTCTCGCAGTTCACCGCAGTCATATATTCATAGCCCTTGCCCAGCGCCAGATACAGGAAAACACCGATAGAGCTGTGGCCGACCAGTTCCATCTCATAGGCCCGCCCGAAGGGGCCGGACAGATTCTCCAGAACCGGATTATAGAACTGTGCAATATTCGCCCAGAGTCCATGCTCAAGCTTGCCTCCGGTCTCGCGGATGACAGCAGTCTTGCCGTACACCCTCCACATCCCCAGCACGGTCAGATCGACACCGTAATAGGTAGTCGTATTGAACTCCGCCAGCGAGCTGAATTCCCCGTAAGCAGCCAGCATATCTGCCGCTTCCCGGTCCGCGTGCCCCATCCAGGCAGCATCCGCAAAGCGGTATCCGTAGTAGTGGGTGATGAAGATATGCATCAGCACGATATTGGAGTTCATGGGAATGGCATCGGAGAACCGGCGGTCAATCGAAGCACCCACGGCTTTCCGCATCGATTCATCCATACGGCGGACCAGGGCCGTAGGCATCAGAGCCTCGAATTCATCCAGAATCACCGCAAAGGTGCAGGCAATGAATTCACGCCAGTTCGGATCATAGCTTTTCCATACCGGCGGCAGCACCTCATCTACCGCGTTCCGTAAGGCTTGTCGGATTGCCTTATCCTCCAGACCAGCCGCTGCCAAATTTCCTTGCCCGGCCAATTGGCCGGTTAGTTTCTTGCCAACCTTCTCCACCGTCTCACTCAGAAAAAAGGCGAAGCCTGGCGCGAACTTTTTCCAGTCATAGTTGCCTGCAGGGGGTGAGGCCGCCTCTGGTGAAGTGCGGAAGGTACCGTGGTAGATTTCATCCGGACAGTCGAACTGCAGATCCATCACCCGTTCCAGTACGCCATATGCCCGCTCTGCATCACCAGACGCATTTCGGATCAGCAAAGCCAGTGCATAATGTCCGCTGCTGCGGGTATTGTGTTTGTCCGGCTCTTCTTCGTCCCGGAGCAGCTCCATTGCTCCGTCATAGAGCGGGTCCATCATTTCAAGAGATTGAACCAGCAGGAACCGCTGCTGATCGCTAAGCCGTTCGATCATAGCTTCAGTCATGTTGTGTTCCTCCTTCGCTTTAGCCTTTGACTGCACCGACCATCATTCCGCTGATGAAGTAGCGCTGCAGGAACGGATAGACGATTAGAATCGGAAGGGTTGTGAAAATAACGCTCGCTGCCTTCAGGCTCTCCGGCATCAGCTTGTTCATGCCAAGACCTTCCTGCTGCATCAAATCGCTGACCTGATTATTCTGAATCATCTGGTACAGCTTAAGCTGCAGCGGATAAAGGTCCGTATTATTAATGTACATCAAGGCATCCTGGAATCCATTCCAGCGGCCTACGGCATAGAACAGACTCAATGTAGCCAGCGCTGGAAGCGACAAGGGAAGGATAATGCGGAACAAGGTTCCCAGATGGGTAGTCCCGTCAATCTCCGCCGCTTCTTCCAAGCTTTTAGGAATGCCGTTCAGGAACGAGATCAGAATGATCATATAGAAGGGACTGATCAGACCCGGCAGCACCAGCGCCCAGACGGTATCCAGCAGATGGAGATTACGGACCAGAATGTAGTCGGGAATAAGACCGCCGCTGAAGAACATCGTAACGACAATAATCAGCATGAACCATTTTCGTCCCCGCAGATCCCTTTTGGAGAGCGAGTACGCAACGGCTATCGTCATGGCCATAGACAGTGCTGTAGCCAGAATGGTCAGAAAGATCGTGAAACCAAGGGAACGGATCATGGACATATCGGAGAACACCTGGGTGTACGCTTCAAAGCTGATTTCCCTGGGGAAAAAGCTGACCAGTCCCGCCATAATCGGACGGCTGGAGCTTAAGGATATCGCAATAATATGAATAAATGGCATTAGGCATAGGATCACAACGAACGTGATTAGAAGGATATTAAAGACATCAAATATCCGGTTAGCTGCGCGTTCACTCATTTTTTTCTCCCCCTCATTCTCTGTTTATTCAAATATAAGAAAGTATAAGTTTCACACTATACTTTATCCTTATATTTCTCGCTGAAACGAATACCGTCCTTTTATGGACGGTGTAGGCGTTTCTACTTGCGGCTCTGGACTAGAGTATGCTCTCATCCGCCAGTTTCTTGGATGCATAGTTCGATGCGAGCAGGAAGATCAATCCTACCAGTGCTTGGAACAGGCCTACCGCTGTTGCCAGTGAAATTTGGCCGGACTCGATACCCACACGGTATACAAAGGTACTGAGCACCTCGGAATAATCCCGGACAGCGACATTCCCGATAATGAACGGACGGTCGAAACCGATGGAGATCATGTTGCCCAGATTGATGATGAGCAGCGTAGCGATGGTGGTTTTGATACCTGGTAAGGAGATATGCAGAATTTTATTGAACCGGCTGGCTCCGTCTACCTCTGCTGCCTCGAACAGCTCTTTGTTGATACCGGTCAGTGCCGCCAGATACAGAATGGTTCCCCAGCCCGCGCTCTGCCATACGCCGATTAGAAGGTAGGTGACGAGCCAATAGTTTTTGTCTGATAGAAAAGGAATGGCATCCAGACCCATACCGGTCAGCAGATTGTTAATGAACCCCGATTGGGTCCCGAACACCTGCAGTACAATGCCTCCGATAATCACCCAGGAAATAAAGTGGGGGACATACAGGATCGTCTGGGCTAGCTTTTTGAACCAGGTTATTCTGAGCTCATAGAGCATGATAGCCAGAATCAGAGGTGCAGGAAACGAAACGATCAGATCCAGCAGATTGAGCATCAGCGTATTGCGCAGCGCCTTGAAGAAGTTGTTGTTCTGGAACACTTCCCGGAATACATCCAGGCCTACCCATTTACTGCCGCCAATCCCCTGAAAGAAGTTAAAGTCCTTAAAAGCGATCTGCACCCCATACATGGGTCCATATTTAAAGATGATGAAGTAAATGACCGGCAGCAAAAGCAAAACATACAACTGCCAGTGTCTGCGTAAATAAACTGAATTCCTCACAGTCTTCACTCTCCCTCTTCCGTCCTGCGGCAACGGATGGCAGGGAAGCCGGAAACGGCTCCCTCTACCGGTACTTCGCCGTCATTCAGCTTATTTTATTTGGAGCTCATTTCTTTGTAAGCTGCAGTGCGTTCGTCCAGAATGGCCTGGCCGCCGCTAGCCATGTAATCTTTAATCATAGAATCATAATTGCTGTCGAATTGATCCGGTTTGATCATAGTCATTTTCACGATAATTTCCTGGAACTTGTCAGCCAGTGCCGTGCCGTATTTCGCTTCCGCTTCGATTGGGTGATCGAATTTCACAGGCTGAATATTGTCTGTATTGGAGATTTCCACTGACTTCTTCATATCTGCCTGGTATTTCTCCGGAGTCTGTGCGATATAAGCTGCTTCATTCTTGGCATCGTCTCCGGCATATTTACCATTAACGATGATGGCAAGGTCACCGAAGTTGTAGATCCGGTCCATAGCTTCCTGAGTCGCATCCGGTTTCACTACAGGCACTCCGTCTACAAGCGTATAGTTCTCATTCTCTACACCGAACTGCATGTCGAAGAGGTTCGTGCCTGAAGCCATCCAATCGAGATATTTCAATGCGGCTTCAGCATTTTTGCTGGATTTCGGGATCATGACGTACATCGCATTTGGCGCATAAGCCGGCTTGGCATGTTTGCCCTCCGAGTTAGTAAATGCATCAACAGGTGTGATCACTGCGCCAGGCACATTGGCCTGCAGATTTTCGTACCCGCCATTTGCTGAGAAGTACAATTCACCTGCATCCTCTGTATAGAAGCCAAGCAGACCGTTCTGCAAATTCTGCCATAGCTGCTTCTTGTCTTTATCAAGACCGAAATCCTTACTGATGAGACCTTCATTGTACAGCTTGTTCATGAATTTCAGGCCATCCTTGAAGCCCGGAAGCAGCGTTGGATAATCATTGGAGCCAAGCTGCTGGGTCAAGGTATACTTCTGCTCATCGGTGAGCGGCTGGATGAAGGACCAGAGAAGCGGCTCATATTGGGCGGAAGCCAGACTCACACCAAATGGAATCACCTTACCTCCGGTATTGCCCGGGTCTTTATCCTTAAAAGCTTTGAGTGTCTTATAGAGCTCATCTGTTGTCTGCGGCACCGGCAAGCCAAGCTTGTCCAGCCAATCCTGGCGGATGTAACCGGCGTATTTGCCCAGTACAAGTCTTCTGCCCGGAAGCGCGAATTGTTGTCCTTTATATTGTCCGTAGGCTAACGTGTCCTCGCCCAGAAATTTCTTAAGGTTCGGAGCATTCTTATCCAGCAAGTCCGTAAGATCTGTCAAACCACCCTGCTCAGCATACCGGTTGAATGTTCCTGAATCGTAGGTGAATACAATGTCCGGCACTTCACTTTGGCTGGCCATCAGTACATTCAGCTTCTGAATTTCTTCCGAACGCGGCACCGGCACGAACTGGACATCAATATTGTTCGGCTTGCCAAAACGTTCCTGCACCAGCTTTGTCAAATAACTGTCGGTGATGGTGTAGCCGGCGGGTGAGTTCCCCCGGTCGAACAACTCTACTTTTAATGTAGTAGGCTTGGATGATTCTGACGCCGCATTCCCGCTGGCTGAATCCTCCTTGGAAGAACATGCGGATAATAGCATAGAGGAGATTAATACGACCGCCACTGTGGGACCTGCCCATTTCTTAGACCATCTTGTTGTCATTCTCTCATCACCTTTCCCCTTTTGATGTTATTTAACATGTCATCGAATGTTTAACCACTGCTTCTCGGCCCCTTCGATGTCACCTAGTATTACATAAGAATACAAATACGCACAATAAACCATTTTCTGTTGATAAATACGAAGATGATGGCGCTATTTATGTAGGGAAACATAACAAGTAAACAATAATCGTTAAAGTAAACTGCATTCCGCACACCAAAGGATGCACGTCCCGCCTGTACTTCCCCCTATTGTGTGCCCGCTCTGGCGTACTTATGCCAGTGATGTAAGGTATTTGCCCGCCCCGTCCCATTAGTTTACACAGTTCAGGCCTTGGGGAGCAAAAAAAAGACGCTCCCGGCATCAGGCCCGGGAACGTCTGCAGCACATATTTCTATTGGCGCGCGCAAATCTTTTAGAATGAAAACTTCTGTCCAACAAAAAAGCCAATGGATACAAACAAAACTGTCCAGACAGCGGCTCCGATACAGCATAATAAAAAATACTTTTTAAACGGCATCGTCGTAATTCCTGATATGTATCCGGCTGCATGTCTTACTCCTGGAATGAAATAAGAAAAAAAGATTGTCCAGACCCCATATTTTGCGAACCATCTTTTTACCTTCCGATATCGTTTGGGAGTCAATCCAACCCATTTACCGCATTTGTGAATAATGCTGTAACCCAGCTTTCTTCCAATGGTATAGCTGATGGTCATCCCTGCTACGGACCCAATAAAACTAAACAGAATCACAAGCAAGTAATTCAACACATGTACAGAAGCTAAGTAACCAACAAACACCATTAGTGTCTCATCGGGTACGGGAAGACCTACTATTCCGAGTGCGAGCAAAACTACGATTGCCGCATAACCGAATTGAGAGATGAATTCCGTAACCATCTCCATGATTTCACTTCCTAACCGTTATCTTTTTTAATGATGGAAACCGGATCCGGCTAATCATTAACAAAGAAAGGGCACCAATTAATGCAATAATCACAGCAGGCTCCATATGATGATTGGGAACAGAAAAGAACGATAGAATCACTCCGGCCGCTGTAATCGGCAATCCTGTAAATTCCGTACTGGAGGCTGATACATTAAATCGGGCTAATCGGAGAGCACCACAAATGATAAATACAATGGCCGCAGCCCCGCCTCCCCCATGCAAATCGCCTGACTGGTGCAGCAGAATCAGAAAAACAGGCGCAGCCCCAAATGAAATCAGATCTGCCAATGAATCAAGCTGCTTACCGAATTCACTCGGACAATTCATTAATCTGGCTAACAGACCGTCAAGCACATCAAAAAAGGCTGCCAGCAGAATCAGAAAAAATGCAATCTTATAATAGGCTTCAATCGTAAATATCAACGAAGCTGCTCCAGCTCCTAAATTGAATACAGTGCAAATCGAGGGTATCCATTTCCATATCATGATGATCTACTCCTTCTAAGAACCTTACTTATCTCCAAACTCTTGATGAAACTTATATCCTGCACCGATGACCGTACGAATATAACTTGATTCATACCCAAGCTTCGCTCTCAATTTCTTAATATGGGAATCCACAACCCGAGAATCCCCATCAAAATCTATGCCCCATACCCGATTAATGATCGCCTCTCTGGAAATCACCACATTCTCATTATTCATAAGCAGCAATAACAGCTCATATTCTTTCGGTGCCAACTCAACCTCTCTGCCATCCACCTCCAGTTTGCGGGCTAACGTATTTAACATTGCGGACCCAAATTTCATCATATGACCTTGCGGCTTATAATTTTCAGTTGCACGTTTCATAAGCGAGTTCGCTCTAGCGATAAGCACCTTGGGACTAAACGGTTTGGTCACATAATCATCGGCTCCAAGCTCAAAGCCATGCACCTTATCATGATCGGCTGATTTAGCTGTGAGTATGATGATGGGCACTCCTGAGCGGCTGCGAACTTTCCGGCATACTTCAAAGCCATTCATCTTAGGCATCATTACATCGAGAATTATTAAATCCGGGTAGAACGAATCGAAATCATCTAACGCATCCTTTCCGTTCTCTGCTTCAATAACCTCCCAGCCATCCTGAATGAAATAGTCTGATATAATTTCCCTGATTCGGGTCTCATCTTCAACAATAAGAACTTTCTTGCTCATCGCATTCCCTACTTTCAATCTTGTGACTAACGTTTAATTGCTGAAATGGATGATAAAACGGACCCCATTCTGCAAATTTTCTACTCTGTAGCCGAAGCCGTGCATGCCCAAAATCTGACCGGCAATCGAAAGGCCCAGCCCTGTACCGCCGGTCTTGCGGCTGCGTGAAGGCTCACCCCGGTAAAACCGTTCCCAAATCAGATTGAGCTGATCTTCTGGTATGGTCTCGCCAATATTATCAACATAGAGCTTAGTACTGGTGTCGCTGTGAATTTTGATGGTAATCACACTACCTTCTTCGGCATGACGAATGGCGTTCATAATCAAGTTGATAATGACTTGTTCCATCCATTCCAGATCAGCCAGTACATGCAGTTCATTCACAGGCACAACTATAATCTCCAGTTCCTTCTCCTTAAGTAAATACACCAGCTTGTCAGCAACCTTCTCCACCAGTTCACTAAGCAAAAACATCCGTTTCCTCAGCACTATGGTTCCTGACTCCAGCCTCGCCAAATCCAGCATATCCTTAATTAGCATCTCCATCTTACCCGCTTCTTCGATAATGACTGACATATAGTGCTCGCGTTTATTTACATTCACTCCATCCTGTAAGCCTTCCGCGAAGCTTTTGACAATACTCAGAGGCGTCTTTAATTCGTGCGAAGCGTTGGCAAAAAAACTCTGCTGGAGCACTTCGAGTCTCTGTTTCTGCTCAATATCCTCTAGCAATTTGACATTGGCGTCCTTCAGTTCACTTAGCGCACTGTCCAGTTTCTGCGACATCAACAGCATACTGTTCGACAGGCTGCCTAACTCGTCATTTTGACGAATGGGGGATACCGCCGTAAAGTCGAAGTTAAGCATCCTCTTCGCCATCTGATTCAGGGCGATCAGCGGTTTGGTTACTATTTTTGAGAAGAACAGGGATAAGATAAGGATCAGTAAGAAGCCCCCAATTCCCAAATAGATATAGAATTCACGAAGTGCATCATTGGTATCGCTAATTTCCTGGATAGAGGTAACCGAGAACAGGATTTCCAGCTCTCCATTATTTTTTAACAGAGGCTGCAAAATGATAACATTGTTCGTTCCACTCCAGGATTCAAACCATGGGAACTGTTGCATCTCCATATGGTTCAGCCGATTTTTTAATTCACCGGATAACGGGAATGTCTCGGACAACGCCTGCATGAGCAGACCCTGCCGCTGATTCCAGATTTTAAAGTAAGGCAGCTCAATATTGCTTACCGTCCCTGACACCTCAGAGGAAACCTCTCCCTCATACTCACCGATTACTTTAGAATGCGGTATGTACATTTTTTCGGGATAGAGCACGCTGGTATTCTCTTTCCCCCGTTTCTCTACCTCACCCCAGAGCGTGATCCGATCCCCTTTCTGAATATTCGCAGCTCTGAACTGATCTCCATACAGAGTCATAAACAGGGATAAAGAGACCATCATTTTCTGACCGTCATCCTGCGTGATAAGCATATGGTAAGGATCATCAACGACCACTTTTCCATCAATATCTATGATTGCCAGTTGGCTTCTGTTCCGGGTCATGAATTTGACTATTTCACGGGTGAGCTGATCGGAGCTCCAATCCTTACGGGTATAATCAGAGGCAAACTTCGCCAGATGCTGTTCCACCTTATTTAATTTGTGATTCTCGTAAAAATCATTAAAGAGCAGCAGTTGCGAGAGAATGATCATCATATAAAAAAAGGCAAAAAACAAAACAGTTATCATAAAGAGTTTGAACGTAATACTCTTGTTTTTCATAAATTCTCCTTGTACTTCAACTCTATAAATCTATTATACCTAATTGGTTTGTTCGCTATGTGTCCAAAATAAAAAGCCCTTCAGAATCGTTTGAAGGACTTCTTCCCACTATTTCGCACCCTTTTTGGAGCGTTCCACAAGATCGACGTCGGACAATTCAAAGATAGATTTAAGCAGTTACTTTGGCCTACACCACTTTTACCCGAAAGGCATCAATACTGACTTGATTCCCGTTCATCGTCAAAGCTGCATCGTAATATCCCCGGTCCCCGTTCGGCTTGCATTTATAATCCCCCGAGCATCCGCAGACGAAAAACTTGGTGGTGGCAAATCCAGGGTAGATATGGTCAAGCTTCCGGTAAAATAAATGTCCATGATGCGTAAAAATGGCGAGCACCCTGTTTCTTGCTTTTGGAGGGATGGCCATGAAAAACTTGCTGGTTTCCGACTGGCTCAGTACATGGCTCGGCTCCACAGTAATCCCGGCAATCTTCAAAGGCCAATGAAAATCAATCACATAAAAGTGCTTGTCATCCAGCTTATTCAGCAGCGCCAGGCTCGCCGAACTGAACTGGCCTAACGCGCAATTGAGCCACACGTACTTCACTTTGCCTTGCGTTCCCGGAAAGTTCATTTGTCCGGACACAGCGCCCAAATATTTGGTGAATAGCGGCCGGGTACTCGCCTCCCAATTGCCTATGGATGCTTTGTAAGGAATACTGCCAAGCGTGCTTAATACTGTGTTCTTGAAGTCCTTGTAATACGCATCCGCATGATTCCCATGATCCGCCCCCGCCTGGGCATTGTCGCCGCCGAATATCACAAATCCCGGTTTTACACCGCTGACCGCTTTCGGCAAAAGGTTCTTAAATATGCCGGAGCTATTCCCATATCCCACATGACTGTCCCCGATCACCGCAAACCGGATAACCTGGGCTTTGGCCGAGGGACCGGCTGCCCGCTTACTCACAGTTCTGGAGGGAAGAACTCTTGCGGGGGCCGGTGAAGCCTTCTTTTTCATCATGTCTCGCCTCTCTCGAATGGTTTAGTCAGATATAATAGTATTTATATTCAATACTGAATTACATATCTTGGACATAAAAGAGGCTTTTCAGCGTTCGGATCAAGGAAGCTTCTGCAAAAAATCTGCAATTTGCTCCATATAGCCTTTGACCGTGATTTGTCTTGGCGCGAACAGGCTGATCATCACGGCCCGCAGTCTGGAATCCGCCGTTCGGGTAGTCAGCATGGAGTGCTCTGCACCGGGAAAGACCTTGACCGTGAGCAAGGATGGGCTCACCACTGTGCGGTATACCTGCTCCGTTTCCTTCCAGTCCACATTCACATCCTCTTCCCCCAACAGGAGGAGTACAGGAGAGTTGAAGTGCTGCAGATCGTCAGTCGCATCCGCTCTGAAGTTCTTGCTCACGAAGGTCCAGCGGTCCCGGGACATCACATCCTCCTGATCCGCTGCTTTTACATATTCTTCGTACGTTGCATTCTTTGCCAGAAGCTCCTTGATTTGCTGTTCATACGCTACTTGTGCGGAAATCGCATCCCCGGAATATCCGTCCTTCGCCATTTGCATCCGCGTATTGTACTCCCCCTGGGTTAACCAGTTGATCGCCGGAGATACCAGAATACTGAAGGCAAGCGGCTCCTTCCCGGCAAGCTTCGGAATCACCCATCCAGCCTGGCTGGCTCCCCACACACCTATCCGTGAGGGATCAATCATCGGCTGTGTTCTCGCCCAGGCCAGCGCCTGGCGTGCTTCTTCCACGCGGTCATCTATGCTCTGATCGAGCCAATTCCCTGCGGATCCGTCAATGCCTCTCTTGTTCAGCGACAGCGAAGCATAGCCCTGGGCAGCAAGCCGCTCCCATAGCGGCTTATATCCATCCCCGTGAGAAGCATTAACCGGCCCGTCACCGTGAATGAACAACACAAGTCCCAGCTTACCGGAAGCGTTCTTCGGCAGGACAAGCGTACCGGTCAGCTTGCCTTGGGGAGAGTCGATCTCAATGGACTGCTCCCTCATGTCAAAGCTGTTTTGCTGGAATACATACAGCACCGCGCCCGTACAGAGCAGCACAATAACCAGGAGTAATATTCCTATTATTCTTTTCATAAGGACTCCTCTCCGGCTCTATGCTCTGTGGGTTCGAGTGGCAAAATCATATATTCCCATTGCCATTCACGAACAAGAACATACAGCAACAGACGGTGCTGTTCCTCTTGCGTATGGAAGGAAACTTGTTCATATAGCCGCTTGGCACCTGCATTATTACCGGAGACATGGAGGCTCAGGAAAGTCCATTGCGGCTGGCAAACCGCATAAGCGTGCGCCCATTGCAGCAGCAGCTTGCCTGTCCCCTTCCCGCGATGCAGCGGATGGACAGACAGATCGGCAATATAGCATTCTCCGTCCTGCGGCTCATGGCTCAAAACGTGTAACGCGGTCAACAGCTTGAATACCTTCCACCTCCCGAACCGGGCCAATTCCCTCATCTCTGAGAGTCTTGCAGATGGAAGGGGTGCCGTAGTATCATCGCCTGCACCCGGTTTCCATTTGAGGCACAGCGTTCCAATCACCGTTTCTTCATGAATTGCTACCACACGTTGACTTGACTGTTCTCCCGGAAAGGCATCCAGCAACTCTTCGAACAAGAGAGCCAGATCGCCCTCCCCCATCCGGGTTAAGGGAGAAAACTTGCCGCTGAACGCGTGCACAAGAAGTTGGCTGACCTGCCGGTTGTACTTGGCCTGCATCGGTTCAATTGTGAAGGAGGATTTCATCATGCGGATACCATCCGCTGCAGCAGCTCGTAATGAAGCTTATCCTGACTGAACAGGGAGAGATACGATTTCTCAATGAGGATTAGAGGTCCTGCGGAAATATAGGCATGCTCTGCCGCATATTCGCCAAACCGGACGATCTGTTGAGCCAGTTCATCCTCCCGGGACACCTGAAACGGGGAGCACAGATACTCTCCTGCAGCCAGCACCAGATCTACCGTTTCCGTGGCTTCCGTGACTTCCGTGCAAAGTACAGCGGAACCGGTGCCTTCATACACATAATGAATGTCTGCTTCAAACAGATTCAGGGCAGGCTTGGCATACTCCGCAAGCTGTCTCGCCTGTAGGGCAGACTGTTCGTTAAGCTCGAACCACCGCTTCAAATTTACGGATTCCCGCCGCACTACCCGGTAAGCCGTGGTATCCTGGCTGAAATCATCGTGCTCATGCAGTACCTTGCCAATAAACTGCTCAAGCTGCTGAAGCCGGAGAATCTCGGATTGCGTATCTTCCAAAGAGTTCTGGAGCATTTGCCGGACCTCATCCGGCCCAAAGTCTGTCATACATTCCTTGACGTTCTGGACCGGCAGTCCCAGCTTCCGCAGCAGCATAATATGGGCCAGCTGATAGATCTGGTCGATGCCGTACCTCCGGTACTGGTTGTCTTCAGTATAAGAAGGCAGAAGTACACCCTTTTCCTCAAAATAGCGGATCTGATGCACCGACACATTCATAAGCTTGGCTAGTTCACTAATGGTGATCTCACTCTTCATTAACTTCACTCCCACCGTTCTGGATATCTGTAAAGATACACCTTAGGTCAGACCTAAGGTCAAGAGTGGAACATCCTACAGCCATTCCTCGGTCAAAAGCTTCTTTAGCAGTTCAACCTGCTCCTGCCCTAAGCGATCTATGATCTGCCGCTCCATCTCTACCTTAATCTCCAGCATGCTGCGGCATGCCTCAGACCCTTTTCTGGTTAGAGTGATGTGCTTGTCCCGGGCGTTGCCAACGACCTGGGTGATCTTGACGTATTCTTCGGCAAGCAGGCCGTTGATGCATTTCTGTCCGCCCTGCCGGGAAATATGGATTAATCGGCTAACTTCTGAAATAGATAAAACAGTATGCAGGTCAAGCATGGCCAATATATGAGTTTCGGTCTTATTAAGCGGGTAGCTGCTCCGCCCGTTCACCTCTTCCCGCAAAGCCTTATGCTTTTCGCTGATTAAGTCAATTAAATTCAGGTTTTGTATATAATCCTTCATCTGTCCGGCCTCCAAATATACAGGTGATTTAAGTGTATCACTTTCAGGACGTTTTTTGTCAACTTGGTTGACGATTAATTCGGGGTCTGTTACTATGATCGCAGTCACAAAATTATATTTCAAGGGAGTTTGGGCAATGGGAAAGAATAAAAAAGAGGCTTTGATCTTTACGGCAATCATGTGTACGTTAATGGTGCTCTTCATGAGCATTTATAATGTAGTTCTCTTTACTGGCTGGACCAGCAGCGTCATTACGGAGGTAGCCATCGGCTTTGTCCCCGCACTAATTGTCGGCCTGTTCATGGATGTGGTGGTAGTCAGCAGAGTAGCCAAAGGAATCGCGTTCAAGCTCGTCAAACCGACTGATCCAACCATCAAGAAGGTACTTACCATCTCCTTCTTCATGGTCTGCGGCATGGTGCTGTGCATGTCCCTATATGGTACCCTGGCACACTACGGATTTAGCGGCAACTTCTTCGCCCATTACTTTTCAACGGTGGGACTCAATTTCATCTGCGCGCTGCCCCTTCAGCTCATTGTAGTCGGTCCGCTCACCCGGCTCCTGTTCATGAGGATTTTTCCGGTACCTGCTCATGCGGCTGCATAACATGTAAGCTGCAGTTGAAAGGTAAGTCAACATGCGAGATTAAGGAAGATCAATCTCATTGATTAAGGATTACAGTTGAGTACACCACACGTAAAAAGGACCTGGTTAGGAATTAATTAACCAAGTCTTTTTTTGCGCCAAGCTCTACCATGCATACCAACTGATCTCTATCGTTCATCTCTGTACACAATGATTGGGTTTGGAGGTAGATTTATTATTTAGAATAGGGTGTTATTCCCTTTGTATACAGGTTATCCATTAGCCCGAAAAATTCCTCCGGCGATAAATCCTTTTCCCGCTGAAGCCACAGACGAAATAAAGAAAGTGATGTGGAGATGTGAAACTCAATCAAGTAGGGCGTTATGGAATGGTTTGACGGCAAGCTTAAATCCAGTCTGTCAAGGGTCATTTCTTTTTTTAGGCGTTCTAAAAAACGAAGACTTCCATAGTCCCCCAAGAGCGCCTTAAGCACCGAGAGATGTTCCCTGTCTTCCAAACAATGAAGCGCATTCTGAACATTGTAGGTAGATAGCTCATTATTCGCCAATTCTTCTTTGATGTAGCTCAATAAGTCATTCTCAACAAAGTCTAACAATTCGTAAATATCCGTAAAGTATTGATAAAAGGTGCTGCGGTTATATCCCGCCTTATTCGCAATCTCCTGAATGGATATTTTTTCAATCGGCTTTTGACTGTATAACTCACAAAAAACATCTATGAAGTTTCGTCTTGTTTTTTCCGTGGTTTCTGGCTGCTTTTTCATTTTACACTCCTATCGAGAACAAGAATATCATCCGACAAATCATAAAAAACTGATGGTTGATCAAAGAATAATAAAGATCTATGATCACATCATACAACATGTTGTCTGATAATCAAATGATCGTGTTAAAAAAATAGGGGTGATTCTTATGTCAGCAAAACAAAATAGAATTTTAATTTTTGGTGCAGGTGTTATAGGGAGCGCATACGCAATCAAATTCATTGAAGCAGGGATTGACGTTACTCTGTTTGCACGTTCTGACAGGTTAAAAACATTGAAAGAAAATGGCCTGCAATATTATGAAAAAGGTGCGGTTAAGTCTATAAAAGTAAATGTCATTGATACGCTTGAACATGATGATGTATATGATTTTATTTTCGTTACCGTCCGTTACGATCAATCCGAATCAGCGTTGCTGGCACTTAAAGACAATCAAAGCAAAAATATTGTTACAATGACCAACAATTCAATTGGATTTTCTTCGTGGCTGGATATTATTGGAGACCGGCTTTTACCCGCTTTTCCTGGTGCCGGCGGACAGATTAAAGAGGGGATTCTGTATGCCCGGTTCCCGCCAAAGATTCTGATAGCTACTAAGTTTGGAGAAATAAGCGGTGAAGTGACCGAACGTGTAGAAAACCTCGCACAATTATTTAAAACAGCAAAGCTTTCCTGCACAATTCATAAGGACATGAAATCATATCTGATAACTCATTCCGTATCGGACATTGCGTTGCTTAGTGTTCTACATGTAGGAAATAAGATAATCGACGAAAAAACAGTTAGAACCAGAAAAACGGCACACCAAATAACCCTCACTCTAAAAACGTATTTAAGGGCCATCCAAAAAGCTGGCGTTGCCATTCATCCTTCTGTATTTAAAATGGTGCTTAAACTCCCAAATTGGGTGTTGGATTTGTTCTTTATGATCTGGCTGCGGACAAAAATGGTGAAGGATATGCTGCTGCCGGATTATGCGAATAGTGCTAATAAGGAAATTGTGCAGCTAAATAACGATTTATTGAAGCTTCTAAATCAAAATGATATCGATCTGGAAATACATGCTTAGTGATTTCTGTTCGTTCAAAATAAGCATAACCGCGCTGAGCTAACGGGAAACGTTTTTTCAATAAAACAGCAGCAGTCAGGGACTTCATTTGTCGTCCTTGACTGCCGCTGTTTTTTATTAGGAGTCATCTATTGGCAGGAAGAATTTCAATGCGCCTCAATCAGCGGATGAATCCCAAACCTATCTACCTGCCAGTCTGCTCCTGACCGCAGCCGCAGCTCCGATGGCTCCAGCTTGATTGCCTAAGGCCGCCTGCCTGATGATGACCGGTTGATGGGGAGCATAGCGGCTGACCCGATGGGTAATCTCCTGGACATATCCAGCATTCTTCTCCACGACACCGCCACCGAGAATGATTAGATGAAGGTCCAGAGTGATCGTTATGTTCTTAATGACAACCGACATCTGGTCATAAGACTTGTTCAAAATCTGCACAGCGGCTGCATCCTCCTGTGCCGCTGCTGCAAATACATGCTCCGCCCGGACCGGTCCGTTCCCCGCGATTTGCCGGATCAGGGAGAAACGGCTGTCCTCAAGCAGATAATCGGCAGCCTTCTGGCCAATCCCTGTACCGGACACAGCCATTTCAAAAGGCCCGAATTCACTGTTCTCCGAATCGGCCGAAGCAAGGTCTGCTTCCGGTTCAAGAATCAAGTAACCAATCTCGCCGGCCGAAAATCCGGCCCCCCGGTACAGCTGCCCGTTCAAAAACATAGCTCCGCCAATCCCCGTTCCTACCGTAATCATCATAAAATGCTCAGAGCCGGCGGCGGCTCCGGCAGCATGCTCTCCAAGCGCCGCCATATTCACATCGTTATCCAGCACAATAATTCCCGGATAATGGGCTGCGATGACCGGACGGATATCTATGGCAGGCCAATTCAGTGCAGGGGCACTGGATAGAATCCCCGTGGATTCATTCATCACCCCGGGAAACCCGATGCCAATTCCGCTTAGTGAGGCAAGACCGCCTCCATTTGCTGCACAGAACTGCGCTAACTCATCAAACAACCAGGCGAAGAATAACCGGGGATCACGCGTAAGTTGCGTCTCCAGCTTATGCTGCGCCAGGATATTTCCTTCTTCGTCAACCAGGCATAACAGCGTTTTGGTTCCGCCCACATCGATTCCGGCACTATGAATGTTCATTTCAGCAACCCTCCAGATTCTATTGATTATGTCTAAAGCGTCCATTCTTCACGGAGGCGGCGAAAGGCAGCCTGCACCGCCATTTGAATGGCTCCGGTAACGACATCCATCTCCCGGTGGCATGAGACTGCCAGGCGCGGGTTGCGGTCCAGCCCGGTTAACCGGGCTTCCAGCCGGTGAAGCAATACGTCTCCGTTGCTGCCAAGTCCTCCACCCAAAACAATTGAATCCGGAGCGATTACAGCACAAATATTGGTTAATGCCTCTGCCAGCATTCCGCTATACGCGTCCATTACAGACTGTGCCACAGGATCACCCTTTCTGACCTTTTCGAACAATCTCTCGGGAGAGATTCCGGGTTCAGAGCTGAAGGAATCCGGCTTCCCGTCCTGCTCTCCTGTTATAGCGGAGGTAAGCCTTAGAAGTCCCTTGGCAGAAAGAACATCCTCCAGCCTCCCGGCACTGAGCCTCATATTGGCTAATTCCCCTGCTCCTCCGCCCAAGCCGCGGTAGATTGCACCATCAATAATGATGCCTCCCCCGGTTCCCTCGCCTAACGAGAAGTATAAAAGTGAGCCCCCTCCTCCGGCATCGGCGGTTAAGGAATGCTCCGCGAGTGCCGCCAGATTCACATCATTTTCAGTAATGACAGGGACGGGAAAAAGCCGGGTTAAGTTGGCAAGCTCCAATGTAGTTTCGAGGCCCTTCAGCGGTGAAACCAGCCTAGACACTTCACCGCCGGCAGGGTCTACGACCCCTGGAATTCCGATAGCGGCAGCCTTAATCCTGTCCCATGCTACGCCGTACTCCTTAAGCAGCCCTTCCAGGCTTTGAACCAAAAAGGTCTGGAACTCTGTAGCCGTCAGGCTTCCTTCAGGCATTGCGAGCTGTTGGTACTGGACAATCTGCCCTCCCATATCAGCCAGTGCCATCCTGATCCGTGTAGCCCCCAGATCAACGCCGGCCACATAAAAGCAATGGGTATTGAATTCAAGCCAGGTTGCCTTTCTCCCCTGGGAGTTGTCGGCCCTGCCCGTCTCCCGGACCAGTCCACGCCCGATGAGATGAGTGATGGCTGAGGATACGGTTGGTTTGCTTAACCCGGTCTGACGGCTGAGATCAGCCCGTGATTGCGGTTCCCCACCTATGATCTCATTCAGAATCAGCAATTCATTCAGATTGCGCATGGTTTGCGGCGTACCTGCAGATTGGTTTTTCATTGTTCATCCTTCTCGGTATAGTTAGTTAATTTTATTAACTAACTATACCTGCTGGCCCTATACTTTTCTAGCCCCCAAGAAAAGTATTTCTTTCTCATAGCTCCCTGGGGGCTTGGTTCTTCTATGCTTCCACCAATCCCTCTCTCATCAAGCCGTATAGAACAATATCACTCATCGCCTTAATGCCGGATAATGGTACCAATCGAATAGGCATCAGGTATGTTTTGAAAATAGCGCCTGTGTCACGTCCAATCACTCTCACACCAACTTACATATTTTATGAATAGAACAAATACGTTACAAGGAGCTGATTACTGTGACCCAGATTCTCGATTTCAGTAAAAGTGTTGCCGCCAGCTTCAGCCAGTCGATCTCGATTCCCATTCTTGCATCGCCTTCAAGCAATACGCTCGCTCAATTCGGTTTGGCAACAGGGCAGGGCGGCAATGTGTGGCTGAGCGCGTCCGTCGGTGTCCAGAATACGATGGGAAGTCCAGATTTGCTGTTCACTATTTTACGGGGAAGCACAGCAGTGTTTACGATTACGGCGAGTGCGCTGAATATCAATCAATATGATCCGATCAGCTTCTCTTTTGTCGACAGTAACTTGACCGCTGGCTATTTCGCCTATACCCTTACCGTTGCGCAGTTGAATTCTGCTGTTCTGAACAGTGCAAATCTGGTAGGTCCCGTGTTATTTTCGGGCCTTTCCCTGTTGTGACTGCCATGACACAAATTATTGATCTGGGTAAAAGCATCCCGTCCAGCTTCTCTCAGTCCACCTCATTATCTGTATTAGCTTTGCCAAGCAGCCTCATTCTTGGACAATTCGGGTTGAATGTCGCCACAGGAGGATCGGTGCAGCTTGAAGCCACAATCGGTCTGCAGAGCACCGGCACTAATTCCCCGGATGTTCTCTTCACTATCGTACGCAATGCGGTGCAGATCAGCACCTTCCAGTCCAGTGGTACAGCTGTGAATGCTTTTGATGCGGTGAAATTATCTTATGTGGACTCCGGGCTGGCTTCGGGTTACTACGCTTATGCAATCATCGCGTCTTCTGTATCGGGCGGAAATATCCCCAACGTTGTGGGACCTATTGTATTTATGGGTTTGTCCATTCTTTAAACTCCACAGAGGGAGTTTCGTCTCTCTCTGTGTTATACATATTTTGGATTATTGGCATAGGACAAAATGAATCCACATACTTTTTACCAAATGTCGTTAATCAGGCCGGAAGGAGTTCATGCGATGCCTTTTACAACGGGAGCGGTATACAATCCTCCAACAGGCTCCACCCATTTGGACCGTATTCAAATCTCCTGCTTAAACGATTCCATTATTTCCCCCATTAATCTCACCTTGCAGATTTTTCAGTTCCGTGGAGCGAGCTTCACACGTGTTGCTGTCGGAGAAACCCTTTTCCAGCTTAATCCCCAGCAGCTTGTTGCCCAGACCTATTCAGTTACGCTTGCCGATTATTATGAGGTCCAAGTCAATTTCTACAGTGCAGTAGATACCATTATTAACATCTTTGCGCTGGATGCGAGCGGAAACACTCTGGATCGGATTCTGCAGCCTGAACTTACATATATTGACCGGTTATCGATTATTTCTACCTAAAATGAGGTGATCCATTGGCTAACGTGAACATAACTGCGGCTTTGCCGGGGAATCATATCGAGCCCTCGATAGCAGTAAATACGCTGGACCCGAATATTCTGTGTGTGGTCGCGGTGGAAGACAGTACAGGAACCGCATTAACAGGCTTCTACCGTTCGATCGACGGAGGAGCAACTTGGTCAAATACCGTATTGCCGCAAGCACCAGGGTACATGAGCGCAGAAGCCCCGACAATCGATTATACGTTTCCCGGCACATTCATCGTGGCGGTTCATTACTTCAATGAATATATGGATGGAACGATTGCTACCTACACTTCTTTTGATAACGGAGTAACGTTCAATCCCCCTGTCATTGTACAGCAAGGGTTCGGATTATATGTTCACAATGATGAACCTTATATCGCTGTTGACCGTTCTCCCTCCAGTCCGTACCGGGGAAATGCATATGTAGGCTATACGCCCATTTACGACCTTTCCCAGAACTCGGCTATCTTTTTCCAACGTTCTCTGGATCAGGGACTCACTTGGGAACGGCCGCTGCGCATATCCGATCCCAGAGGCGAGCTTGACCGGGCTGCTCTTGCCGTCGGCCTCGCCGGAGAGCTGTATGTCGGTTATATTCAGACCCGCTCCAACCTCCCGACGAATGCATATATCAGAGTATCTCTGGATGGAGGTGTTTCCTTCAACCCTCCCGTGATCCTGGGAGCTACGTTCATCGCCAGTACAGTTCCAGTGCCGAGTCCTCTGCCCGTGCCGAATTACGCGTTCCGGGTACAGACGAACCTCAGCTTGGGGACCGACATTTCCGCCGGACAGTTCGGGGGGTTTGTGTATGCGGTCTGGAATGATTTCCGTCTGGGCTATGCGGATGTCTTTTTTTCCCGTTCCCCGGATGGATTGCTGTGGTCCTCGCCTATTAGTATCACAGGAGCACCGGCGGGCTCACAGAACTTCTCCCCTTCCATTACCGTCTCCCCCTCGAACGGAACCATACGGGTGATTTATTACACCAACCGGGTGGACGGATTTCTATTGGATGTTTTTGTCGCCGAGTCTTTCAATGCCGGCGTCTCCTTCGCCAATCGGCGGATATCCGATGTTTCCACCAATCCAAACGGCAATTCTCCCACGCCTGTTCCGCTGATTGGCGACTATATTACTGCAGCTACCAAATTCCCGGATACGCTGGCCGCGGTCTGGAACGATTCGAGACTGGGCAAGCAGGATATCATTTACGGAAATTGAGAACTTCACACGAATTTGCACGTTAATTTGTGGGATCCCGGACATACTATGCCTAACAGCAGCAGCCCTTTCTATCCGAACCGGATAGAGAGGGCTTTTAATTTCACACTTGTAAATTCCCCGTAAAAGAAAGGCTTAATTTCCAATCCGGCGGCTACAATATACATATTCAAATGATTGGGAGGTCTTTTGTGAAGAACAAGGATTGGATTGTAAATTCTCCGGCAGAGCGTACACCTATTCATCTGGAGGGCCTGCATCATGTCCCTCACAGCAACTGGGCGTACCTCTATGACAAGGACACCTTCCATTTGCGTGTCCGAACCCAGAAGGAGAATGTGAAGCAGGTCTTTGCTCTCACGGGCGACAAATATGATTGGAAGAACTATCATCATGAGCACAGGATGCATAAGATAGTAACCGACCAGCTCTTTGATTATTGGGAAACGGCTGTAAAACCCAAAAATAAGCGCTTCTCTTATGCCTTTCGCTTTCATGCCGGAGAAGAGACCGTCTGGATGACAGAAGAAGGAATCTTCACCAGGCAGCCTGAACCGCCGGAGGGATACTTCGAAAGACCTTATATCCATGAAGTGGATTTGTTTAAAGCCCCGGAATGGGCCAAGTCTGCCGTATTCTATCAGATCATGCCCGACCGGTTCGCCAATGGCAACCCCGGAAATGATCCCGTGAGTATTTCAGCATGGGGAGACGCGCCTACTGTTGAAAGCTTCTTCGGAGGAGATCTCCAAGGAATCATAGACCATTTGGATCATTTGGCTGAGCTGGGGATCACAGCTATATATCTGACCCCAATCTTTGAAGCTCCAAGTAACCATAAATACAATACAACCGATTACAGGAAGGTGGACCCGAATTTTGGTGACCTTGCGGTACTGAAGAATCTGGTCCAAAGCGCTCATGCCCGGCAAATCCGTGTTGTGCTTGATGCCGTGTTTAACCATGTCAGTACACAATCATCCCAATTTCAGGATGTGATTGAACATGGACCACACTCCCCCTATGCCGGCTGGTTCCACATTCATGAGTTTCCTGTCAAGGTAACCGATGGGAAGCCCAACTATGAGGCGTTTGGTTTTTTTGCTGAGATGCCCAAGCTGAATACGGCAAATCCTGAGGCCCGGAAATATCTGCTGGATACCGCTGCTTATTGGATGAACGAAGTAGCGATTGACGGCTGGAGACTGGATGTGGCCAACGAAGTTGACCATACCTTCTGGAGGAGCTTCCGCAGGCTTGTTAAAACCATCAATCCCGACGCTTTTATCATTGGAGAGGTGTGGAGTGATTCTATGCGCTGGCTGCACGGAGATCAATTCGATTCGGTCATGAACTATCCGCTTGCAAGGCGTTTGATTGAATATCTGAATAACGGTGACATTGACGCTCAACGCTTTGGAGCCCAGATTAGCAACCTCCTGATGCGTTACCCGCAGCAAGCCAATGAGGTATTGTTCAACCTGCTCGCGAGTCACGATACTCCACGGATTCTCACCCAGCTGGGCGGGGATGCAAGAAAGCTTAAACTGGCTGCCGCCTTCCTGTTCACTTTTACCGGGACTCCCTGCATTTTGTATGGCGATGAAATCGGTCTTGAGGGGACCGGTGATCCGGATTGCCGCAAATGCATGATCTGGGAAAAAGAGTTCCAGAACCGGGAGCTGTTCGACTGCTACCGGTCTCTGATCCGGCTGCGCGTAACGTTCCCGGCTTTGCAGACAGGCTGTTTCCATGTCCTGAAGGCAGACCCGGGGGAACGCGCTTTTGTATATGAACGCATGGATGAGCATGCACATTTCGTGATTTCATTGAACCCTTCGGAACAGCTTGTTTCCCTGTCCCTTCCGCTGGAAGGAGCATTTCAGGATGTAACCAATAAGGAACAAGTGATTTCAATAGGGGGCAGCTTGCAGCTCCATCTCGAACCTTTCAGTTACCAAATTCTAATTAAGAGGTAAAAGCAGCCCCCGTCTGAACCGGAGACAGCGCATGGGTATGGTCGAGATATATAAAAGCGTTGTAGCGCTTCGAAAGGATGGAGGGTACGTAATTGCCCCGCTCCCGTTCCGGATGGTAGACCACACCAATAGCCCGGTGACCGATAACCTTCTGGTCCAGTACGGTCTCTCCCTGGCTGAACAAGAGCAGCTTGTCTTCTGCCCCATCCCGGTGCAGCAGCTCCTCCCAGCTGTTCTTAATCGCTGGCGGAACCTGCATTTCCTCCGCCGGAGCTCCCCAGGCTCTCCCGGCAACGACCGTCCCCCGGTACGTCCCAAAGCCTACGGCATATACGTCGTTTCCATATTTTTCACGCAGCAATTGTCCTACATTGACCATCTGATCCTGCGTCATATCTGTTGCCCGGGCATCACCAATATGAGTGTTATGCTCCCACACCACTACCCTGGCACCCTCACCATGGAACTCCATCAGCTTCTCCAAGGCTGCAACCATATGGCGGTCCCGGATGTTCCATGAATCGGAGTCATGACGTATCATCGTCCGGTAATAGGATTCCGCCCCCTGTACAGTCATCGCATTGAGCTCAACGCTTAATGCATTCTCCCGGTCAGCCGGATGGGCCTGCTTCCACTCATCCTGAAGTTTGCTTAACAGCGAAACAACCTCCTCCTCACAGCCCTCTCCATATAAAGACGCTGATATCCCATACGACTGCCCCTCCCTGCCGTAAGGTTCAAAGCATTCAAAAGCATGTATAGCCGCTTCCAGGTCCGGGCTGCCTTTAGAAGTAAGATAATTCAGGATTTCATCCATAGACTCCCAAAGACTATACATATCTATGCCGTAAAAGCCAACCTTCTCAGATTCCGGCCGCTCTTGATTATAGCTGCGCAGCCATTCCGCCAATTCCAGAATTTCGCGGTTCGCCCACATCCAGGAGGGCCAGCGGGTATAATCGCTGAGGGCCGCCCGTGCATGGTCTGCCGCATCAGCATACCCTTTGATATAGCGGTTAAGTGTATAGCAGGAGGGCCAGTCCCCTTCTACCGCGATGAAGCGGAAGCCTTCTTCTGCGATAAGACGTTTGGTCAGCCCGGCACGAACGCTGTAGAACTCTGAGGTTCCATGTGATGCTTCTCCGAGCAGAACATAACTTGCGCTTTTGGCCTCAGCGATCAGACTGTCATATGATTCATCGCTCCCCCAAGGCTGAGCGAGCTTCCGTATGGATTGCATAAGGGTTGAATCATTCATTCGCCGTCATCCTCCAGTTGTAATTTCATTTTTGGGTTCCATTAGTCCCGGTTTCCCCGACTTCCTGCCCGGACAGGCAGCTGCCACACATAGCGGTCCGACTGTTTCATCCGCTCGATAATATAGTCATAGTCTGCCTTGTAGGGAGTGATATCTTCGATGCGCTTAAGCGTTCTGATGGAGGTCGCTCTCCCATCCTTGAAGCCTTCCTTGCCAGGAACAAAGAGCACCTCATCATTAAAAAACGAGCCTGTGGGCAAATAATAGCGCATGCCGATAATATTATGGTCTGTATTGACCAGATCCTGCCCAAAAGCCGTAAATCCTTCCGCCTTCAGATCAATGCCCATGATATTGGCTACTGTCGGAAGAATGTCGGTCTGGCCTCCGGTCCGGTCTATAATTCTCCCGCTGAGCTGTCCCGGAAGGTGAATCAGCAACGGCACATTAAAGGCGCTAATGTGCTTATGGTAGGGAATGTTCAGGGCATCGCTGATCTTTTGAGGATTATGCTTTTTCTTATTGAGTCCGAAATGATCCCCGTATATAACAACTACGCTGTTATTCCACAATCCGGTTTGTTTCAGCTTATAGATGAAGGCCCCAAGCGCATAATCGGCATAATGGATAGCTGTAAGATAATCTCCGAGGGTCTTGCCGTCTAATGCCGCATTCAGCTTCAGACGTTTCCTGTCTTCCGGGATCGTATAAGGAGAGTGGCTGGAGACGGTAACCAACTGGGCATAGAACGTTTGATGCTTCCGCGTCAAAGCGTTCAGCTTGTTGAAAGCTACGCGGTAGAGCTCCTCGTCCGAGGCCCCGAAACGGTTAAACTTCTCTTTGCGAAAATAAGGCTGGTCATAATAGGCGTCGAAGCCCAGTGCCGGGTACAATTGATTCCGGTCCCAAAAGCTCACATCATTCACATGAAACGTATTCGCGGTATATCCCCGCTTATGCAGCAATCTGCTCCAGACCGGATTCAGACTCCGCCCTCTTGTAGGAATGCCAGAAAATAAGCGCAATACTTACAAGAAATACTGTCACCAGCACAGATGCTTTTCGGATAGAGAACTTTCCCAATCGATTCGTCTCTCCTCTCCTTCCTGATCAGTTACCGCGCCCGCTGGCGATGCCATGGATTCTTCATGCCTTTCCCGGATCTGAAAGAATTATTATCCTTAGGGTTTCCGCCTTCACTGGGCTTTACTGCGAACAAGGTTAGCAGCCCCCCCACAGTCCCGACCGCTGCCATCGTTCCGAACATTACCCAGTGTCCTCTGGTCATTAGAAGAGAAACAACGGGCGGACCCAGAGCTACTCCGATGAAGCGCATACTGCTGTACAGAGACGTAATGGTACCCCGGTTCTCCTTTTCGATACTCTCCGTAATCAAAGCGTCCATACAGGGCAAAGCCACGCCAATGCCGATACCACTGAGACTCAGGAATCCGACCATGAAATAAATATTGCTGTTGAACCCTGTGATGACCATGGCTGCTGTCAGCAGGACCATGCCTCCGAATCCCAGCCATTTCATCCGCAGCTTGTTCTGGCCGATAATCTTGCCGCTGCCGTAAGAAGCCAGACAGAGTAAGGCCAGTGGAATCGCCAGAACGAAGCCCTTGGCGGAGCCGTGAAGGTTGTATTTGGCCTCCAGGGTTTCCGATAAGTAGAATAACACTCCAAACGTTACGAACATGCAAATCCCGCCGACTGCAAAAATCGAATACAACCAGCGGCCTTTTTCATGCAGAATCTCCTTGATTCCTTTTAAGAACTGTCCCAGCGCTTTTTTCTCAGCCTGCCCTTCAGATTTCGGCTCCTTCACAAGCAAGATCATTAGGACAAAGGAGACCAGACAGAGAATCGGGATCGCAATAAACGGAGCATACCAAAGTACCGTACCCAGATATGCGCCTAGAATGGGACTAAGCACTTTGCCGAAGGTATTCGAGGTCTCCACGACACCCAAGCCTCTGCTGACTTCTTTCTCATCCTTGAACAAATCCCCGACAAAAGGAATGACAATCGGGAAGGCTCCGGCAGCCCCGATCCCCTGGACAAAGCGCCCCCCCAGAATAACCCAGTATGCAGTGACACCCTCCAAAAACCATGCAGCGGCAACACAACCGGCCCCGCCCAGAGCAGCAATGATCAAGCTTGGCAGAATAACCTTTTTACGCCCAAATCGGTCGGATAAATATCCTGCAATCGGAATCATCAGGATTGCTATTAGTCCGTAAACGGTGATAATCATACTGACCTGAAAAGCGCTGATCCCGAGTTCCCCGGATATTTGTGGCAGAATAGGCAGCAGCATGGAGTTGCCTAATGTCATGATCAGCGGGATGGAAGCAAGTGCAACCAGTGCCCCTTTCTTTCCCTTCATGGTAGAACCACCTTTATTGTTATTCACATGTTGATATTGTGGTTTCTTGCGCAGGAATTCATACGCTTTGCTTCCTTGGGAAATTTCTAACTCTGTGACAAGATGCAGAATAAACATGCGGTCTCAGGGGAAGATACCTCACAAGAAAATATGCCCAGTCCCGAATAGGCTAACGCATACCGCTTAGGAGGGATTGGGATTGTATACTTACGAGACAAATACTCAGCAACACCAGCATTTGGCTTGACGTGAAACGATGGAGCTGCACGAATTGACGGCTTTTCAGAGCAACCAGCTGATGCACCCAAGGAACACGGAACAGTCTCAAGGATATGGATCTGACCGCATTCTATGTGGGACAGCTGCTTGGATTCGCCAAGACCGCCGTCCGCAGTTATGCGATCGGGATTACCGAAACAGCCACACCGCTGCTTAGAGCCACTCTGCAAAAACAATTGAATGCATGTATCACCCTGCATGGCAAGGTCTTCTACTTTATGCTGGATCGCGGCCTGTATCCCTCTTACGATCTCCCCAAGCTGCTTTCCAACGATGTGGCTACGGCAAACAATGCCTTGTCCTTGTAGCAGAGCAGACTCAAAAAGGCCCCCGGTTTTTTCGGCGGGCCTTCATTTGTTGTCCTATAACCAGTCCTTACAGAATATTCTAGCTACAGAGTAGTATAAGGAGGGCGGGCACTATTAATGTATTCATAGGATATATCTTTCTGGGGCTGTCGCTTTCAGCACCGATTGGACCGATTAACGCTGCACAATTGGACAAGGGTATCCGGGGAGGATTTATGCACGCCTGGTTTGTCGGGCTTGGAGCCATAAGTGCAGATATCATTTACATGTTTCTGGTCTATTTCGGTATTATCCATCTGCTCGATGCGCCATTTGTCAAAGCGTTTTTATGGTTATTCGGATTTTTTGTGCTGGTATACACAGGAGTGGAGAGTATCAAAAATGCAGGCATCATCGAAGCCTCAGAAATGAGAAGCAGTGAGACCTCCCTTTCCAAATCTTTTCTGGCCGGATTCCTGATGTCTTTATTCAATCCGCTCTCCATCCTGTTCTGGCTGGGCATTTACGGCTCCATCCTGGCAAAAGCCGCCAGCGAGTATCCGATGCATCAGTTGCTGATGTACAGCGGTGCTATTGTACTGGGAATTCTGTTCTGGGATGTATCCATGGCGGCAGCGTCCAGTGTATTCCGCCGCCTGCTTACCCCCCAGGTGCTCAAGGCCATCTCAGTGCTCTCCGGATTGTCGCTGGTCGGCTTTGGCTTCTATTTTGGGGTACAAGCCATGCGGCTTCTATTTTTTCATTAAAAGCTTACTTTTGCGCATACGCATGCGGATGCCTTTAATTTTGAACTGCGGGCCTCCATCCAGTCTCTGAAACTCGTCTTCCTGTTTCTCCGGATGACGGTGTCCGGAGGAAGCGGCCTCTCTCTTCTTGCGTACCTTATGCACGATAAGATCACTTGCCGCGATCAGGGACACCAGCAGCAGACTGATGTAGAAGCCGGGCCGGCTGAGCTTATGGAAGAGTGTACCGGCCACAGCGGCACCAATAAGAACCAGACCTGTCCAGCGCTTAAATCCGCTTAACTTCGCCGCTTGGAGCAGCTTCCCTGATGACAGCAGAATAAAAGCCCAGTTGTACAAAAGCATTAATCCGGCAGCTGTAGTGATGTATTCATATACCTTCCCCGGCAATAGCAGGGACATCACTATCGCTGCGATTAGTCCCACAGAGATCAGGCACATGGCCATCAAAGGATATTTACCTTTTAACTTCCGAGAAAAAAGCTGTGGCGCATCCCCTTCCTGTGCAAGGGTGAGCATCATCGATGTCACCGCATAGAGCGAAGCGGTCATCGTCGAGAATCCGGCGATAATCAGTACACCATTGAACAGATGCGGTATAAAAGCCAGATGATCACTGGCCAAGGCAAGCACAAACGGACTTTCCTTGGGATTAAAAGCATTTAGGGGCACCATGGTCACTACGAGGCCAATCGATACAACATATACCGCAGTCAACAGCAGGAGCATCACTTTCCCTGCTTTTGGCGCCTCTTCGGGCTTGCTCAGCCGATAGGACATGATTCCCAGCACCTCAATACCGCCGTAAGCATAGAAAGCAAAGATAAAAGCAGACCACAGGCCAATCCCCCCGGCCGGAAACAATGCCGCAGACGTAAGCGGAAGTTTAGGTGTATATTTACCGCCCCCGATCCATCCCGCCAGCAAAGCCGCCGCCAGCACCATAAACATCAGAATGGCAGCCACCTTGATGACAGCCAGCACATTTTCAACACGGTCAAACCCCTTATTTCCGAAGAATACAATCAATAGACCCGTTAAACCAAAACCTGCAGCAAAGATCCACATCGGCACATCCGGAAACCAGAACCGGGCAAAGATTGACAAGGCCGTAAGCTGGCTCCCCATGATCAGCAGCTCCGAGAACCAGTAGACCCAGCCGCTGGCAAAGCCTGCCCAGCTCCCAAAGGCCTTTTTGGCATAGGAACGGAATGATCCTTGCTCCGGATGATCTGCCGTCATGCGTGATAACGCATCAAAGACTACATAAGTTCCAGCAGCAGCAAGAATGTAGGCAAGTAAAACTGCGGGTCCTCCTATGGAGATTGCCAGACCGGAACCCAGGAAGTAACCGGTACCAATCGTACCCGCAACGCCGAGCAGGCTAAGCTGCCACCATTTCAGTTTTTTGTCTTCTTTTGCATGGCTGGAAGCTTGGTCCAAATGAATTCAGTCCTCACCTGTTTGGAATTTTGAGACGCTTACCGTCTTTAGGCTACCCACACCTATTCAATTTCATTAGGCGGACAGGCATTTATCATTCCAAACCATGATGCTATGATGTACGGAGGAGGAATAGCTCTAATGGACACTAGCAAATATGAGAACCTTGTTCCGAAGGTCTTTCTGTTCGTTGACCGGAGATGCTTCCCGGACTGGGAGATTGGCCGCAGCCTAATTGATTTTCACGATCTGACATTCATTCTGGAAGGCCAGGCAGATTATTATATCAACGGAGAGAAATTCACTCTAAAAGCGGGCGACATGCTCTATGCACCTCCCGGCAGTATCCGGGAAGCCCAAACCTGTAAGGAATCGCCGATGCATTCCTATGCCTTTAATTTTTTCTGGGAAGGCCCGGATAATCCTATCCGGCTTCCTTTTGAGACGGTAACCAGGAACTGGAGGACCAAAGAGATCCTGGAGGATATCAGGGAATTCTCGCATGTGTGGATGGGCAAGCAGCCTTTGTACCGGATGAAAAGCCGGGCCATCTTCCAGCTGATCGTATACCGGCTGCTCAGCATCGCCCACCATCATCAGACGCCAATTCTTGATCCCAGAGTACATAAAGTAATGGCCTATATCATGGATCACTATGCCGAGGATGTGACGATTGCAGATTTGGCCCAGGGGGTCGGCCTGAATCCTGTCTACCTGGGCAAGCTGTTCAAGCAGAACACGGGCTTAACCTGCAAAGAATTTATGAACAAGGTGCGGGTGAATAACGCGGAAATGATTTTGTCGGCAGGCGGTTTTAATGTGTCTGAAGTCGCGGAGCATTGCGGGTATCATGATGTCGCTTATTTCAGCAATGTCTTCAAGAACATCAAGGGCTATCCTCCGTCATCCGCCTTAAAATAACGGAGAACCCAGGGCCAGCAGGGTATCCTCCCAGGGCCCCGGTCAGCCCGGTAAGCTTAATGTCTGCGCTGTCCTGTATAAAAACTCTCTTCCGGCCCCAGGTATGAATAGGGCAGCGGAGAAACAGACAACACCAGCTTTTGCAGCACCAGACCGGCATCCAGTCCGTAGAAACGAAGGGTATGCATGCCTTTTGACAAGGTATGACGGGTGGCTGTGGTATGAATGTTATCCATCACGGCGCGGCACCACGGCTCATTATCATGATCGCCGCCCTCATAGCCCACCGGCAGGGTATCTGCAATCACCGGCTTTTCCCCATCAAAGCCTGCCGCATATGTCAGTCCGCTGGTCATGGACAGGTTGTTCGTCGGCGCGGTATAGGCGGTCAGGGTATACTCCCCGTCCTGACCGAGCCGAATCCGGTACTCCAGATAAGGTGCCTGCTCCGGCTGGGCAAAAGATATACCGTCCGGATACATTTTTACCGAAGATAAAGTACGTCCGTAGTTCCCGATAATCTTCCACTCGGCCCCGGACTTCGACACACGGCTTATCGCATGCTCCGCTTCTATCGACACGACATGATGGGCTTCAATAAAAGTCATGGGCGGCACACCCTGAATGTTGGTCCACTCCGTGGATACCTTCACCTTCACGGTTTCTCCGGCACCTGAAAGGGTGATTTCACCGGAGGCTGCCCCGTGTACCCTGTCCCAGTCCACAGAAATTCTAAGTGTCTCCCCGGTAACAATCCAGCCTTCGGTCTTCTCCAGCCTGATCCAGTCCGTGCTGCTCTTTGCTTCAAAGACAAAGCCTTCTGCTCCGCGATTACTGATGGTAATGTCATAGCTCTCTTGCAGCAGATTTGTAAATACCGGAAGACTGGCCATCCCCGAAACATAGGCCCGCTCTGTACCCTCCACATCAACGATCATCTGAGGTCCAGTAGCAGGAACGATGGTGCTCACATCCGGGTACTTCCACCCTTCCGCATCCCAGCTGACATATCCCACATGAGCCGAGCTCATCATCCCCTGCCATTTCCCGCTTGCAATACCGCTGTTATAGGCCCGTTCCAGCTCCTTGTCCCGCCCGATCGCTTCATGAACGAGCTTCGCATAGATATTGGCAAGCACACTGCCCCGCTCCAGGTAAAGGCTGTTCAGTCCCGCATAAATGTTCATCTTCACCACATTAGCCGATGCTGCAGCAGGATAATAGACAAGCTGATAGTACGCATCCTTATGCGGTTCCGGGATCCGTTCATAAATGGCTTCTGCCGCTTGCTCAAGCTCTATGGCCTGCTTCAGGACCCGCCCGGCCTCATGGTAATGGTGCAGACTAAAGGTTGTAGGGGTTATGATTTCCGGTTTACGCCGGCCGTTCATCCGGGTGTAATCCGATAATATCTGCGTAATTCCTTCCACCGTTTCTGCTTCCAGGGCATGGCCGAACTGCTGCTCCACCCACCGCCCGGTATATTCCGACGTCCGGTTGATTGCCCCGGTTCCCCAAGCGTCGAAGTCATACGCCAAATCCAGAAAGTACGATATGGGCAGCTCCATTGGCTTCAAATCCCCAACATTGACGATCCACACCTCACGGATGCCGTAATCGAACGCCATGGACATTTGCTCCCACACTTTTTCCAGCGGAGTCGTATTCACCCACTCATAGGAATGGGGACCCCCGTGATAGTCGAAATGGTAGTACATGCCCCAGCCTGCACTGCGGTGATGCTCGTGTGCCGCAGGGATTTTGCGGAGATTGCCGAAGTTGTCGTCAGCCAGCAGAATCGTAACATCCTTCAGGACATCCCAGTCCTTCAGGCCTTCTACATCGGCTGTGCCGTACCAATATTTTTCCACTTCTTTGTAGACTGCCAGAATTTGCGGGGCATGCTCCAGATGATATTTCTTCAATAATCCTTTCTGCGTACGGATAATGTCCTTAAGCAACTCGATATTCTCCGCATCGGAGCCCTCCAGCGCAGAATCACTCTCCCCCCGCATGCCTAGTGTGATCAGGTTATGAAAGTTATGGTTGCGCTTGATTCCGTCTTCCCAGAAATCTGTGATGGCTTGTCTATTCCGGGCAAAATCCCACAGGTTGCTTGTTCCGTACTCCTTGTATACCTTCTGCCATTCACTGCCTGCCCGAAACAGGGGTTCATGATGGGAGGTTCCCATGATGATGCCGTATTCTTCCGCATGCAGGGCATTGGCAATTGGGCTGCTTTTACCGTTCAGGCTGAATTCAGCGCTCCACATGGCCGGCCATAGATAATTCCCCTTCAGCCGGAGGATCAGCTCAAATACCTTGTCGTAGAACTCTTCATTAAAGTCGCCAAAAGCCTGAGTCACCCAGGAACCCAGAGACGGCCAGTCGTCATTTAAAAAGAGGCCTCTGTATTTTACAGAGGGTTCCTTGGATGTTGTATGGAGCAGATTGGCGGAAAACACCAGCAGCGGCTTCTTCTCCGGGACCACATCCGCCCAGTATACCCACGGACTGACACCTATCTTTTCAGAAATGGAGTAGATGCCGTAGATCGTCCCCCGCTTATCGCTGCCCGCAATAATGAGCGCCTGCTCCACGCCCTGAACCGGGTGTTCTATCACCTGAATCCGGTAGCATTCCCGCTTGCCCTGAATGGAGGATACGTCCAAGGTTCCGTCTGCAATCAACTGGTCAATCAGCCCATTTGTGCCGATCGATCCTGCGATAATGGCGGTTCCACCCAGCTCTGCGGTTTCTGTACAGATGTCAGGCTTCATTCCGCTCACCAGTGCAATATCAGCGGCAAAAGACCCGGCCACCCGGCGCAATCCGCTATAATCCGGTCCGTTGGGGTCAAGGTATATCTTGGCCGCGTTCCCCTCCTTCACAAAGGTAAATTCCTCAACAGTTATCATTACAATGTCTCCCCTTTTATCATGAGCTAGCGCTTCCATTTTTATATAGGCACATTATATAGGGAAAGCGATTTCAGGCTCCATGGGCAAACTAGCAACTTTTTGTAATTACTAGACAGAAGTTCCTACAAAAAAACGGAGAACCCCACAAGCACATTTCTCTTGTCAGGGTTCTCCGTATAGTGGAGCTTCACACCTATATATCCATATCCTTGCCTGTATAATCCACGAACATGAAGCGGCCTTGCGGTGCAACGCGCTGCTCGATCAGGCGGATAATCCCCTCGGCGCTGCGGCGCGGATTCGTCGGCGCCTCTTCTCCGCCCATATCGGTATGCATCCAGCCGGGATGCACGCTGAGCACCTGGATGCCGCGTTCCTGTCCATACACATGCAGCTGCTGGGTGAACATATTGAGCGCCGTTTTGGAAATGGCATATGGATAATCGCCCGGATATGCATGAGTGAGGCTGCCCGCTTCAGATGAAATATTGATAATGGAAGGCTCCGGTTCGGTGAGCAACGGCAGAAAATGCTTCACCACCCGCATCGGTCCGTACAGATTAATGTCCATCGTTGTCAGCATAGCTTGCATATCCAGCTCTTCAATAGAAGTGTTCCGGGCGGTCAGAACCGCTGCATTGTTAATCAACGCACCGAGTGTCCGTCCTTGGCCTTTCAGCGTGTTTGCCAATGAGGCAATTCCTTCCTCATCCGTCACATCAAGTGCAGCTATAGTCAGCCTGTCTCCATGAACCGCTGCAAGCTGTAACAATTCGTCCTGTTCCTGACCCGGCTTACGAACCCCAGCGATGACACTGTGCCCCCGGTCCAGCGCTTCGGCAGCCAGTTCAATCCCCAGCCCCCGGCCTGCACCGGTGATTAGTATATTCACTGCACCATTCCTCCTTAATAGGCTGAGCACTATCTATGAACTGATTAGCTGGCGTCGTTCTCCAGCAGTTCCACAAGCACCTTCAGTTCCTTGAACGTATCCATATAAGCATACCGTCCCTCGGTGTACTCACCCTTCTGCTGAAGCGGGAACCCCTTCCCTTCCAGCAGCATGATCTTCTCCTTCATTCCTTCAATCACAAAAGCGATGTGATGAGGCCCTTCGCCATGCTCATTCAGATAATCCCGCCATGTGCTCGGCTAATGATCCGGCTCAATCAGCTCCAACTGCAGGGAGCCCATATCAAGTAGAAACGGCTACGCCGTCCTTATAAGGACGGAATCCGTTACAGCGAGAAAGATAAGGATAATTTATAGCGTAAAACATATCAATTCTTATCTTTCGAAAAAAGCGAGCTTGGCCCGCGCCTCTGTCTCCCCGCCGTTGTAACGGGTCTGGGCAATATCTGCTGTATCTGTAATGATAATTTCCGGTTTTTCCAGTCCAAAGAAGTCCGCATACGCCCCGCTGACCTTTTCCACATCATTCACCAGAATTCCAATTTGCGTAATGAAATGATTGCCAAGCCATCCTGACATGCCTCAACCCTCCTAGTGTTTGTGATAGGTCCACCATAGTTTGTAACCAGTGTCTACCATACCCATACTGTGAAAAGGCTGTCAAGCGTGTATGGTAACGCTATCAGAGGTATTTCTACCTCTCATTCCGGCCGGTAGCCCGTTTTTGGCCGGATCAGAGGTATTTATACCTCTCATTCCGACCGGTAGCCCGTTTTTGACCAGTTCAGAGGTATTTCTACCTCTCATTCCGGCCGGTAGCCCGTTTTTGACCAGATCAGAGGTATTTATACCTCTCATCCCTACCGGTAGCCCGTTTTTGGCCGGATTAGAGGTATTTTTACCTCTCATCCCTACCGGTAGCCCATTTTTGGCCGGATCAGAGGTATTCATACCTCTCATTCCGACCGGGAGCCCGTTTTTGACCAGATCAGAGGTATTTATACCTCTCATTCCGAGCGGGAGCCATTACCATAGCTCATTATCCATAAAAGAATGAATATACTCGTAACGGCAAACTCTAGTGCTGCCTTGGGCCATCACGGGTCTGAACTTCCCTTTTTCACACAAAGAGTTCATGTATTTTTTGACTGTGCGCGGATTCACTCCAAGTTCATTCACCAGGTCAACAGGTCGCAAGAAACCATTCCAGCAGCTCGCCAACCGTAGAATCTCCCTCTCCAGCCTAGTATACTGGCGGCCTTCCTCATCCGTACTCTTCAATAAACATGGAGTAAGCAGCGATTTGAATAAAGAGATAGTCAGCTCCGGCATCGATTCCAAATCATCGTAGGGAACAGCGACTACACGATAACCCGCAATTTGCAGATAAGTCTCTCTATTTATTTCCTGCCGGTATCGGGTACGGTCCGTATTTTGCACATGAGGCCCGTACCCTTTTATCTCAATAGCAAACTTCACCTGCCCCGGCTTCCATACCAGATCGACAAAATAAGGCCGGCCACGCCAATCCGAAACCTCATACTCCGGATGCAGATTATCCATATGACCAAATATGGGCCACCATACCCTCTCGACAAACATCTGCTCTCCATGCCGATGCCCGCGCTCCAACCGGTCCAGACGTTCCCCGGTTCTCCGTTTCTTGTGGTATTCCAGCCATTGATGATGTTCTTCGGCAAATCCCACTTCCTGAACTCCTCCTCTGCACAAAAAAATCCCGCACCCCAATATGCCATGGAGTACGGGACGTTCTTCGTCCGTTTTTTTAGATTATAGCGTTCGTGTTTCCCCTCGTCAATGACCTCACCGTTTGCTGTTTTATTTTATTTACTTTTCAGCAAATAGCTCAGCTCTATGCTTCGCGGGGTAGTGCGGCATAATAATCCATTAATATTGGAGAGGAGTATCACCTTTTTGAACCCATAGCTTTCATACAATATGTTCTTCATATACTCCGCCGGTTCTCTGGCCATTGTCTGTGAGATCACTATGAATTCGCGGTCAATTTGTGGATTGTCCCGCAAGTTGCCTAGCAGGGTGTCCTCCAGATTACTGGATATCCCATTCTGGATATGGAGCTTGGGTTTGAGCTTCAGCGGACTTATGATCCTGTTAGGTAAACCATATATATTCCCGGTTGGATTGACTTTTTTCATCCGATCCAGAATCAGCTCTTCCCTGACTGCAGCGCGGTGTTCGTCCAGCTTCTGCCCGAAGGAAGCCCATGTTCTCACCTTCTTGGCAATCCTGGCTGCCTGCACCATCATCATTGCTGTTCCTGAAGAAAAACATCCGGAATCCACCACAGTGACCTTTCCCTTGGGGAAATGTTTGGCCGCCGCTTCTGCATTTCTATAAGAAGGAGAAATTTCAGCAGACATGCTTATATACACCACCTGATCAATCCCGCCAACGGATGGAGTAAAGAGCTGTATGAAATCTTCTACCGCTGGAGCGGCAATACCCGGCACTTTCCCCGTCTCCATGACAAGACTGAGAATATCTTCGGTCTGAATATCCACAGTATGCCTATAAATCTGAGCGTTGTTAAAAACAACATAAACCGGGGCGATGCCTATATTCAATTGTTCGATCATGCCTGGTGGTAGTGTGGTCAGACTATCCGTGAAAAGATGTAACATGTTTCCCCTGCAATCCCCTTCTCATGTCTATATTTGTCCGCCTTATTGAGCGCGGAGTGAGGTAATCTGTCTTGCTAAATAGGCAGGCGTATAGGGCATGTCATTACGCAGCCAGGCGACGATAGTACCGATCAGAGCGGCTGAACCATACCAGACGGCGATATCCTTTTGTATCGTTACATTCGATTGGCCGACACTGATCTCTTTTCCGTTCACACGTGCTGAAATCATTTCGGCCATCAGACTGAACAGGCGGTCCGTAAAAATCGTACTCCGCCTTGATGTAAAGACCACTTTGTAGAATTTTGCATTCTCCGCGATATGCTTCAGAAGACTTTCCAGAACCGGCCAATCTTCCTGAATTCCCGTCTCCGATTTCCTCTTGTAGTTGCTGTGTACTACCTGATTAATGTCCTCGACCATATCATCTGCCAGCTTTTCCAGCATGTCCGGGATATCCCGATAGTGCAGATAAAAAGTAACACGATTAATTTTCGCCCGCTCTGCAATGCGGTTTACCGAGATTTTCTGGACATCCATCTCTTCCAGAAGTTCAATAAGGGCATTTCTAAGCAATTCACGGGTGCGGAGTACACGGGGATCTGTCCGGGGTGTTGTATTTTCCATCTGCTAATCTCCATCCTTTACCTTTGAATAGGCAAACTACACTTTTTAATAAATTGTAGTTTTTCATTCCGAAAAGCTACAGTTGGCTCGAAATCGTAAACTAATTAACACTTTTCCGGAAATCGTTGCTTGCTTGCATGAAAATTTCATCTATAATCATCTTTATACATTGTAAACTATACAACACTTTGTAAATTTAGTCTATGAGCGGCGATTTGAAAGGATGAGTGGAGTGAGTAAAGAGACAGAAGCAATTAGCAATTCCGTGAAAAAGGGACCCATCTTGTTCATTATGATTTTAGGTGCCTTTCTCGCGACACTGAACCAGACGGTAATGAGCGTTGCCACGCCGGAATTAATGCATGATTTCAATATTACAGCTGCAACGGCTCAGTGGCTAACCACCGGTTATATGCTCGTTAATGGTGTTTTAATTCCGATTACGGCCTATTTGATGCAGCGGTTCACAACCCGTGAGCTTTTCCAGGCCTCGATGTTTATATTCTTAGCCGGAACGGTCGTATCCGCCCTTGCGACGAGCTTCCCTGTTCTGCTAACCGGGCGTATGATTCAGGCAGCCGGTGCCGGCATTATAATGCCGTTGCTCACCAATGTTATTTTAGCCCTCTTCCCGCGTGAAAAGCGGGGAGCTGCCATGGGTATGGTTGGGTTGGCCATTATTTTCGCCCCCGCGATAGGACCCACTCTGGCCGGATACATCCTGGAACATTACACATGGGAAACCATGTTCTACGGAATGCTGCCGCTCACAGCAATTGTCATCATCTGCGGGTTCATTTATTTGAAGAATGTATCGACACGCTCGTATCCCAAAATTGACATGGTCAGTGTCATTCTCTCCACCATCGGATTCGGAACCTTGCTGTACGGCTTCAGCCGTGCCGCCAGCGCTGGATGGTCGAGCGTGGAAGTCCTGCTGTCTTTAGCTGCAGGCGTCGTATCACTGGGCTTGTTCGCCTGGCGCCAGCTGGCTTCGAAGGACCCGCTTCTTGATCTGAGGGCTTTCAAATACAACATGTTCTCCTTGACTACGGTTATTAGTATCGCGGTAACCATCATCATGTATGCGGATATGATGCTGCTGCCTCTGTATTTGCAGAATGCACGCGGTTATACAGCGATGGAGTCCGGTTTGCTGCTGCTTCCCGGCGCGCTTATCATGGGACTGCTTATGCCGGTCACCGGCAAGCTGTTCGACCGGTTCGGGGCCAAATGGCTTGCCGTCATTGGTCTGCTAATCACTATTCTGACAACCTTGAGCTTTGTGAACCTGACAGATTCGACCAGCTACATGTACCTGGTGTTCATGTCCACCGGACGCCGGATCGGGATGGCGCTGCTGCTCATGCCTATCCAAACTTTAGGGTTGAATCAATTGCCGTCCAAGCTTAATGCGCACGGCACCGCCATCTCCAATACCGTAAGACAAGTGGCCGGCGCTGTCGGGACTTCACTGCTCGTCACCGTGATGACCAGCCGTACCACAACACACATGATGGATATAATGGCCGCTGGCGGTAAAGGCGCCACTAAGGAGCAAATGATTACGGAAGCTTCCATCCAGGGTATCAACGATGCCTATCTCGTCATTGTGGGTATTGGCATCATCGGCTTACTCCTCGCCTTCTTCATCAAACGTGTGGGGCAGGAATCCGGGCAGGAGCCTGAAGTACAGCTGAACAAGGCTGTTGCCGAGAAAGCCTGACCAGAGCTCAACGCCACACCGCAGCAATTCTGATGCATCAGAATTCACAGATTATCACTGCCTTTTCTATAGTCCCCTTCTCGCCAAACCGATGGCTGAAGGGGTTTTTTTCTGATTTATGATATCTGAAATGTCGGTGTTAATTTCCTTATACTTCGATTATAATGTCGATAAATGGAAGGAATAAGACAATTTTGTTGATGGGGGACAGCAACGTGTACTGTCATGCATGCGGAGCCGAAAATACAACTGGTGCAAAAGTCTGTACCCGTTGTGGCACAAAACTAGTTACAAATGAAACACAGCGCACCTCTCAAGGGTTGACCCTTGCAGAAATAGCGGCGGGATATGAATCAGGACCAGGGGCACTCACCAGGAATCCTGTGCCTCCATCTAGTGGAGCTGGCCTTGTGTTTGCCTGGATCATTCCAATGCTGCTGCTGGGAGTGATCTTGGCCGGGCTTAGTCTAATTTACAAATATGAGCTTCAGGTGAACCACGAGGTATCAGCGCTGCATAAGCAAGCCCAGACTGAAGCGCTGGAAGGCCATTATACTAAAGCTGTTGCACTACTTAATTCGGCGGCAGCCAAACGCCCTAATTACCAGGCGCTCGCTCTGGACAGAGCGGTCACCTCTGAAGCTGCGGAGTGGCAAAATCAGCTCCATTCAGCGGCGGAGGGTCTCAAGAAGCAGCAGATTCAATCCAGCGAGACTTCAATCCATGCCATTGCAAAGGCGCTGGCCAACCGATCAGAACCTGTATTTGCTGCGCTGCGCAAAGAACTTTCAGCCAAACAGCTCACTCTGGCCGTTATGAAGGTCAAGAGTGAGCTGGATAAGCTGAATACTGTGGATGCACTGGCTTCCAAGCTTAATTCAGTTGAAGCCCTGAAGGGCAATGAAGCAGAAGCAGTGAAGCAGCAGATCATCAGCAAGCTGGCAGGGCTCAGCTATACAGCAGCCGAGAAACTGCTGAAGAAGAAGGATTTTGCCGGTGCTTTGAAGGCTGTAGACAAAGGGCTGGCCTATGCGCCGGAGAATGAACAATTAAGCACCTACCGCAAACGAATTCAGAGTGAAAAGCTGGCATTTGAGCAAGCAGAGCACAAACGCATTGAGCTTGCTGCCCAGCAGGCAGCCAAAGAGGATTTGAATAACCGTACAGCAGCGGTCGAGGTGAAGGGGATTAATGTCACCTTAGACGAATATGGCGACCTGCAAATCAGCGGGACCATTAGTAACAAGGCGACAAGAACGATCTATTCCATTGATTTGAGTCTGGGGATTTATAATGAATCCGGCGCTTACCTGGGTCAAACGGAGGCAAGCGTGGATCCGTACCGGATTGCTCCCGGTGAGTCCGGCGAATTTACGGCTACCTATTACGGAGTCTACGAACAGGCACAGGTGTCTGTGGTGAATGCAACATGGTATTTGGAATAGGAGGCATAATTCATTGTCAGCAAAAATATGGGCAAGTGTGGTCTCATGTGTACTTATCTTGGGAGCCGGAACCGTGGGCGCCATGTATATACATAAGACTGTTGAACAACAATTGGATCAGGGGCCGCTGCTTGCAGCAGCAGCTCAAGCGGATGCACCTCAGGCTGCGCAATCACCGGGTCAGGTAAAACAGCCTCAGACGCGTAAAGAAATCATTGAATCCAGCCAGAAGCGGGTAGTCACGATTGAGAGCGGCAATTCGTTAGGCTCGGGCTTCTTATATAATAGCCAAGGGGACCTGCTGACAAATGCACATGTCGTCGAAGGCTCTACGGAGGTCATTGTCCGCACCTTGAATCATGAGGAATATCAGGGTACGGTCATTGGTATCGGAATGGAGACCGATGTTGCTGTTGTCCGTGTACCCAAAATGAAGGGTATGGTTCCGCTGACCATTGCACGCGCACATAAGGCGGAGACCGGGGATGAGATTCTGGCCCTAGGCAGTCCGCTGGGTCTTGAGAATACTGTAACCACCGGAATTGTAAGCGGGGTGGACCGGAGCTTCGAGATTGATCCTTACATATACAACCGTATGATTCAGATTTCCGCACCTATTACCCACGGAAACAGCGGAGGACCGCTGGTGGATGCCATCACCGGGGAAGTGCTGGGGATTAACTCTGCCACGGCTGATGAAGGGTCAGGCATTGGATTCAGTATCCCGATCCCAAGTGTCCTGGGCCAGGTAGAAGAATGGTCCAAGAATCCGCTGACGGATTTATCTGGCTCAAGCAATAATTCAGATTCAGATTCAGATTGGGGCTCCAATTCAAATGCAGGTACGGATGAAGATTACGATGAAAATCACACCCCTGGCGAATCGTTGGTGCTCTATTTCTATGAGAGCCTGAACAGCGGGGATTATGTAACCGCCTATTCCCTGCTCGGGAGCGAATGGCAGAGCAGTACCAGCTATGAAGATTTCCGCAAGGGTTACCTAAAGACTCTTCAAGTAGGGGTCGATGAGGTGAAGTCGATTGAAGAGAACGAATCCAGCGGCCAGGTGAAAGCCCTGATTACAGCGGAGGAACACCGTGACAGCGGAACCGTCTACCAGCAGTATCAACTTAGCTACTCGATAGGGATGGAGAACGGTGAATTGAAGATTCTGCACGGAAAGGGCAAGAAGATTGAGTAAGAGCTTTTCCAGGTTCAATCTATATATTTGCATAAAGAAGGCAGGAGGATTCTGGTCAGAATCTCCCTGCCTTCTTTCACCATATTCGCCCGTAACACAGCTTCATCGTCACCTGCTACTTAGTCTGATGCAAATGGTTGAAGCAGCTGCCCGGCTTCCTGTCTTTTCCTATTGTGTCTGTGGCCGTCACCGGGTTTTATAGGCAGGCGTACACGATATTTCTCAAGCGCGGATGTACAAAAGGCTCCTGGTTGTTCAGCAAATGCTGCGCATACATGACCGTCAGCTGTGAAGCCGGATCAATAATGGCCAGGCATCCTGCCGCACCGCTCCAGCCGAATTCACCGCGGGGGCTGAGCGAACCGCTCTCCGCCTGAGAGATGTGGGTTCTCACACCCAGCCCATAGCCGTAACCTTTCAACTGCTCCCAGCAAAAATCCCCGCGCATATTGTCCGCCAAATGATCGGTCCGCATCAGATCCACCGTCGCCGGCGACAGAATGCGCACGCCGTCCGAGCTTGTGCCCTGATTCGTCAACGCGTTCAAAAACAGAGCATAATCGCTAACGGTAGACAGCAGTCCCGCCCCGCCGCTCTCATATTCGCTTCCGAGCCGGTACCCGTTCCCGTCCTTACGTATGGGCTTGCCAAGCGCATCACTATATTCGTACTGCGGGGCCAGACGGACCCGCTGCTCATCCGAGAGATCAAAACCCGTGTCCGTCATGCCCAGCGGTCCGGTAATTTCATCCCGGATATATGTGCCGAACCGTCTGCCGTCCACAGCCTCGACGAGAGCGGCAAGGACATCATGACACAAACTGTAATTCCACCGGGTACCCGGCTCGAACTGCAGGGGCTCCTTGGCAATCGCTTCCGCGAAGGCGCGTGTCGGCATCTTCCCGTCCGTGCTTCTCACTGCATCCCGGATAGACGGAGCTTCGAGATCATAGGAGAAGCCAGCCGACATCGTGAACAGATCGCGCACGGTGATCGGCTTCACCGCCTTCTCGAATGTAAGTTCACCGTCCGGCTGTCTCTTCTTCACGGTCATATCAGCGAACTCCGGCAGGTAGTCTGACAGCGGATCATTCAGATGAACAGCTCCCTTTTCAACGAGCTGAAGGGCTGCCGTACATGTCATAATCTTCGTTAGTGAGTAGAGGTTGATCACCTGCCGGTCAGTGACAGGCGTCTTCTCTTCCAGATTGGCATAGCCCTGACGGTAACGGAAAACAGTTTCATTCCGGTGCATAACGAGCACCTCCGCCCAAGGAATACGCCAGGAAGTGATACGGTCTATAAATGAAGCTAGAGATTCAAAGTTCATCATTTGCCATCCTTTCCATTCAATCCGATTCATAATCGAGGACCACCATTTGATGGCACTCCAGCACGGGTACTGTGTAGCGAACAGTCCGGCCTTCACAGCTAAAGGGGAGCGGTGTCATCTGCGGTGCCAGATACACCCGGCTGACGAGGCTCTCTGTCTGAATGGAAACCTCGACATTGTATACAGGGATAATGTCCTCAATCACTTCGATGCTCTCTCCTCTGCGGACTGGTGCCGCATACAGCAGGTGATTGACCAGGCGGTTCTCGGCCCTCTGCTCCTGCAGCGTAACAATGCCCTGCGCCGGCAGACTCGTATGCAGCGTCTTGCCGGGAAGCAGCCGATTCAGCGCGTAAAGAACCGTTTCCTTCACAATGAGGCTCCCTTTAGCAGCGTAATCTTCAAATACGTTCCACGCGATATAGATTCCATTGCTGTTCTCCACCATCCCCGGTCCTCCGCTAACGTAGCTGCTAGGTGTATGCTGATGGGAGCAGAACATAAAGCCATCGCGGTTAAAATAAGGATCTTCTCGGCGTCCAAGCTCAGTTCCGCCGTTAAGCCCGATCTTCTGTCCCTCGCCGTAAAATACAAAGGAGGCCTCCTGCAGGCTTCCGGGCTTGAACAGAGGACGGAAATAATCGGGGCGGAACGGATTGACTCCCGAATACTCTACTCCGAGATCCATCATGAACCGCGTCCCTTCAGGATCCAGATTGGACCAGCCCGTCGCGAGAATTTTACCGCCGCTTTGCAGGAACTGCAATAATTTGCCGCACAGCCCGTCATCCACCGCCACATAATCGGGCATAATCAATACTTTATAAGCCGTAAAATCATGCTCTTTATCGATAACATCGAACAGGATCTTCCCCTCCAGCAGAATGCGAACGGCTCCAGCATCCGATGGTGGCCTGCGGCTCTCCGTCTTTGCCTTGGGATGCACACCGGTCGACTCAAGCGACAAAAGTGCCACATCCGCTACATTCTTAGCCAGAGTACACCAGGCTTCCTTGTCCGCAACCTCGCGGTAAGCTTCTCCGATCAGGGCATAAGTGGCTTCATCCATATGGCCGTCGGGATGCAGCTGATCGCCGATCGAACATCCGGCGCCATTGGCGATGCTGAGCGCAGTTTCATAACGGAGCGCATTCGGGTGCTTATACCCGCCGAATTCCCCCCAGGACGTATGGAATTTCCCGGTCATCCCGAGAAAATCGAGACCCAGCGTCTGCGCATACCTGGCCGACAGCGGGAAATGATCATAGCCCCAGCCGCCTGTAGGCAACGATTCCAGCTCTAAATGGTCGTTCATGAATGCCAAATCGCGGCGGCCGCGAGCAATGTGTCCGCCGTTATGGAAGATCGGCAGCCCCGGCTTGATCGCCTCAACCGCTTCTTTCACTCTTGCCGTATAATTCGCGTAGGTTTTCTCCCAGAGTGTACGCATCGCCTTTTCATCCCGGGGATCACCGCCTTCCCGCCGCATGCTCTCTATACAGCTATGGCAGTAGCATTTGCGCACACCGACAATATCGAAAAACAAGCCGTCCAGATCATAGCGGGACACGACTTCACGGGTTTGTGCAATCAGGATATCCAGGTAAGGCGTGTTCATGCAGAACTGGTGATAGCCCGGTTCCATGAAGCCTTTTACCCAGTTCGTTTGGTCATTCTCATCGCGGATCAGCCACTCCGGGTGCTGTCTGGCCAGTCTTTCATCCAGTCCGGCCGACAGATATACGGGCGTCTTCACATGGATCTCATGTGCAGCCTCGATCTGGGCTCCAAGTAAATCAAAGCTCAGCCCGGGATGAATCACCCCCGCCTCCGACGGATGGTAACTCCAGCCGTGATGGCATTTAGAGAACACTGTAACCGAATCTACGCAGCCTAGCTTTAGCATCTCCTGAAACTGCTGTTGGTCAAAACGGGCTCCGATCGGCGTTATCGCTTCGGAGGTGTGATAATCGAGATGGACCTGGCGGAATCGCATATATACCCTTCCTTTCCGAATTCATATACGTTAAGTATATAAATTTTCCTCTGGATCAGACAGGTTCTGTATCGACTTAAAGCAGCACATTTTCTACCATATCGGTTTCTGGCGTGATACAATGAGGCAACGATATCAAAGGGAAAGGTGATACCTGTGATGAACTGCCTGGAGCTTACCATCCCCCCGCTGCCGCAGCTGGTAACTATCGGCCACACCTTCTGGCCCCCGGGACAACAGCATGAAACCCGTTCGTTCGATGTATACGATCTGTTGTTTGTCTTGAAAGGCACCTTGTATATGATAGAAGATGATATCCCCTACGAAATCAAAGAAGGCTCCATGCTTGTGCTGGAACCCAACCGTGTGCATGCCGGGTATCGTCCTTGCGAGGAAATCACCGAAATTTACTGGATTCACTTTGTCCATCCGGCGCCTGTCCGGACGATCGAAAGCGGGAAAATCCCCTGGTCCTTTCCATACGTCAAAGGAACTAATCTGGATGTAGAGCCTAACCTGCAAGTGATGTATCTTCCGAAATTCGCCACCTTGCATGTCCCTGACATCCTTCCATTCCTGGAGCAGATGATGGAGCTCCATCACAGTTTATCGCCTGCGCACTCCTTGCCGCTGCAGATGCAGCTGGCCGGCTTGCTGGTACAATTGCAGGCTGCGGCACGGCTGCAGAATGCCTCCCGCGCAAGACAGCTCTGCGATCACACCATCGCCTATCTTCAGCAGCATCTAACCCGGCCCTTCGACGCGAAGCATATGGAACAGACGCTTCATTACCGGTTCGACTATCTCGCCCGGTGCCTCAAAACGTACACGGGCATGAGTCCGCTTCAATATCTGCATGATCTGCAAATCAAGACAGCCAAATCACTGCTGGAGAACATGGAGCTGTCCGTAACCGAAGTCGGCCAGCAGGTCGGCATTGATAATCCCAATTATTTTATACGCCTGTTCCGCAAACAAACGGGAATAACGCCTGGAAAGTACCGCAATATTAGAATTGGCAAAGCTTAATATAACAGCAGGGCCGAAATCATTCGTAGCCTGCTGTCTAAGGTTTTATGAGGCCAGACGAAGGCACATGTCCGTTATTTGGCCGTATGATGAAGCGCCGAGCGGTAGTCCAGAGGTGTCATTCCTTTGTGTTTTTTGAACAGCTTGCAAAAATATGGGGTGCTTAGTCCTCCGATCTCATGGGCAATACGCTGCACCGGTTTGCCGGAATTCGCGAGCAGCACGCAGGCTTCACGGATTCTTCTGGCCGTCACGTAATCCGTTAGTGTTACTCCAGTGTATTGCTTGAACAAATGGGATACATAGTAGGAAGACAGATGCAGCTCCCCGGCCAGCAGCTCCAGGCTGAAGGGCTGTCTGAAATGACCTTCGATCCAATCCATAATTGATTCAATATGGGCGGTTTTTTTGACGGACCAGCCTTCCGTTGATAGCTCCTCATACGGAATAACCGCCAGTTGGAGATGGCGCAGCAAGGAAATCAGAAACAAAATACGGGCCTCTTCCTGATCCTCCCCTGTTTCCGTCACCGCCTGGACATGGCTCTCCATCACCCCCGTCAGCTGACTTTCTGTGAATGTGAACTTGGGTGAAGCCAGAGCTCCTTTGGACAAAAAGCGGAGAAACGCCTGAAGCTTCGGATACGGCTTCAGAAACGGCTCCAGATACCTTGGATCGAACGTCAGATTCGTCCGGACATACCGGGTATCCCTACGGCCGGGAACCTCCACCTTGTGCAGCTGGTAAGGCTGGAAGCAGAAGAGCGATCCTCCTTCCAGTTCGTAGGATGCGCCTTCCACCTCCACAAGCCCATCCCCTTCATGGATAAATAACAATTCCAGACCCTGATGCGCATGAAATTTAAGAAAATGATCATCCAGCCACTCATCCCGGTAAGCCAGAAAAAAGCTGCTGTGACCCGGCTCTACATGTTCAATATGTCCCGTCAACACGTCCACCCCCATATCTCCATAACCGCAATCTGGTTATATTTTAGCACAACAAGGAATCACTGTTCCGCATATATAATGGAGGCAGCCTTTCTATCAAAGAATGGAGGATGCCGCCATGTGGGCACAAGCCATAGAGGACGCCTTAAGTGTAATTTCACAAAATATTGACCGGTTTGGAGAGGAGTTCCCCCTTACAAGCACCCAAGGAAACCGGATCTACCGGTTAACGCCTAATAATGATTGGACCGAAGGTTTTTGGTGCGGACTTCTCTGGCTGTCTTACGAGTATACTCAGGATAGCCGTTATCGGGATGCTGCTATGAGAGCGTTGGACAACTTCAGGGAGCGTCTGGAGCAACGGGTGAACCTGGATCATCATGACATCGGATTCCTGTATTCCCTCTCCACCAAAGCCCATTGGATTCTGGAAAGGGACGAAACCTCCCGGTCTGCCACTTTGCAGGCTGCGGATATTTTGCTGGAGAGATGGCGCGACACTCCGGGAATTCTGCAAGCTTGGGGTCCTAAGGACGATCCTGAGAACGGCGGGCGCATTATCATAGATTGTCTGATGAATTTGCCTTTACTGCATTGGGCTTACCAGCAGACCGGCCGCGAGTGCTACCGTCAGGCCGCTGAGAAGCAGACGGCTATGAGCCGTCGTTTTCTGGTCCGCGGAGATGACTCCACGTACCACACTTTCTATTTCGATCCGGTGACCGGGGACTCGATTCGCGGCGGTACCCACCAGGGCAGCCGGGATGGCTCGACCTGGACCCGGGGGCAAGCCTGGGGCATTTACGGATTCGCCCTTGCCTACCGTTATCTGCGTGAGCCTGAACTACTGGAAACCTCTAAGCGGTTAGCCCGCTATTTTGTGGACCGGCTCCCTGAGGATGGGGTGGTATACTGGGATTTTGATGTACCGCAGGTGCCGGAGACCAAACGGGACAGCTCCGCAGCAGCCATAGCTGCATCGGGAATGCTCGAGCTGGCCGCGCTGCTGCCGGAACAGGATGTTGACCGGGAATGGCTGTCAGCCGCAGCCAAGCGAATCGTTGCCTCCCTTGCCGCTAACTACTCCACGAAGGATGAGCCCGCGGCCCAAGGACTCCTGAACCGTGGCTCCTACGCCGTACGGCTCGATATTTCACCCGACGATTATGTCATCTGGGGGGATTATTTCTATCTGGAGGCTCTGATGCGGCTAGAGCGCGGAGTACCCGGCTATTGGTATGAGCGCCAATGACATAAGCCCGAAAATGAAAGGATTGATGCCCCGATGATCAGCCAGAAGGCACAAAACCAGCTTCTGCACGTTGCAAATGAAGGGATGTCGGTCAGCTGTCACGCTGTTCCTTCATGGCATATCCCCGGCTTCTATTTCGATACGACCGGCCATCAGACAGCCAAACGGCTGATGGAGGCGGATGCCCAGTCCGCCTGCACGGCAGCGTTAGCCTACCGGTTCACGGGCAAATCCATTTATGCGGATAAGGCAGCCGAACTGATTGATGGCTGGGCAACCGTGAATAAGAAGCTGGCCGGGGACGACGGCCCGCTTGTCTCCGCCTACCTGGGAAGCGGCTTGATTCAAGCGGCTGAGCTCATCAAGCACTATCCGGGGTGGCCCAAGGAGAATAAAGATCAATTCATCTCCTGGATGAGCGAGGTTTTCTTACCGGCATGGGTGACGATCCCGCTTAGAAACAACTGGTGGAGCTGGAGTCTTTATGCCCGGTTGTCCCTCTTCCGCTTCATGGATGACCAAGCCCGTTTTGCGGAAGCAGCGGCCCATCTCAAAGAACATATCGATAACTCTCTTGCACCTTCGGGATTAATTCCGGAAGAGACCATGCGGGGATCGAATTCAATCTGGTACCATTATTTCTCTCTCGCTCCCATCACCGCAGCCATGAAGCTAATCCATGACACAACCGGCGAAAATTTGTTCCACTGGACCTCTCCCGGCGGAGCAAACATCAAGACGGCACTCGATAAGTTATTCTATTATGCCGATGGGCACATCGAGGAGTGGCCTTACGATAAAGATCAGAAATTCCCGGAGCCGCTGGCTTCCGATTCGTGGCCGCTGGATCTATTCGAAGCCATGTCCAAGGTTTACAAGGAACCCGAATATGAACGTTTCGTCGCCCCTTATCGTCCGATAACCGGCAATAAAAATCTGAGCAGCGGGTATTATCAGTCCTATGCCTGGATTTTCCCCGAGCTGCAATTCATAAATGAATAGGTAGGGCTCCTGAGGAGCGAAGTGGAATTAGTGAACTTAATTGTGCCGGGAAGCGTTCTCAAATAGGTGTTAGGTGGAATCAGTAGACTTAAACTAAGCATATTGAGCTGTAAATAGACGAATGTGCCGAATGAAGTCTACTTTTTCCAACATGCGCTTGCGAGGAGCAGGAATGGTAGATTTAAGTTCACTTTTTCCACTTGAGTTTGCTGTCAACCAGGGTTCTCCGAGGAAGAAGGGACATAGGAAGCAACGCTTTATCGGCAAGCAGAGGCAGTACCTGTCTCCCTCGTCTCAAGCAAAACGGCTGTGCTGTCCAGTGAAGGACGGCACAGCCGTTTTGCTTATTCCACTTCATGCGCAGATCCAATCATGAGTTAGCCCTGCGTCCCCGCCCTTGCCAGAATATCATCCGCATCCCGCTGCAGGTAAGCCGCGGCTACAGCCTGGATATGCTTGCCGCTTTGGGCCTGCACCTGTTGGAGGAATGCTTCCACCTGGCCGTGATCGAGTTTGGTGCTTAGACTGTTTGCAATGCCATGGTTGTCTATCCAGGACATCTCTCTGAACAGGCTAACGAGTGCTTTTAGGGAGTTCATATCTGCATAGGTTGAGAAAGTCACTGTACGCTCCTGCGTATTCCCCGCCTCATCGCTGGCGGATACAGTGAGAGTGTGGGCGCCAAGACCCAGCGTATACAGCGGAACCGAAGCTCCCTGCTCTATAGCTCCACCATCCAGCAGCGCAGCGGTCTTGCTATCGTCTACTCCGGACATAACATCGGCAGCGGTCCACGACAGGGTCAAGGTTTCCGTACCTGTGTAAGCTCTCGCAGCTGGCGCTGCGACGGATACCTCAGGGGCGTTAATGTCCAGCTTGAAGCTCAAGGTTTTCGCATCCTCGCTGTTTCCGGCCTTGTCCGCTGACCGGTAGGCCACCGAATAATGGCCATCCTGGCTAAAAGTCAGCGGTCCCTGGTAGGGCAGCCAGGTCTCTCCGTCATTCATGCTGTATACAGTATCCGTTACGCCGGAGCCCATATCTGCAGCATTCAACTGAACCGTTACGGGGCTTACATACCAGCCGTCCGGGCCATCCGGCACCGACGGGGTAATAACAGCCGTGGTTACCGGGGCAGTCCGGTCAATCATTGTAAACTTGACGTCATCAAACCACAATTCGCTGAAGCCGCCTACATAAAAGCCTACCGTTCCTGTCAGATTATGCTTGGGATCAGAGCCATCCAGCTTCAGTTCACCGTTCACATATACGCGGATGCTGGCGCCGTCAACCAGAATACGAAGGCTGTATTCCGTATTTGGCTGCAAATCCATAGTTGGAACATTCTTCGTTTGAAGTACCGTCCATGTTGGGCCGTAGAGAATCCACTGTGAGGTTCCGTCCGCCAATTTCTTGTAGGCGATCTTCCCGGAATTGCCAGAGGCGGTACGGTCATACACATACAATGTGCCCGTATCGGGCATCTCGGCAGGTGTTCTCAGCTTGAAGGTCAGGTCATAATCCGTGAAAAGCTTCGGATGAAGCGCGGAAGCCCCCTTCAATATTTTATACATTTTGTTTCCATTCACCGTTACGATGCTGCGATTGGGGTCCACCGGCCATCCGTTCGCCCCGGAATCGTAATCCGTAAAGTGAAGGATATCCGAAACCACAATCCGGGCAGAGGCTGTCGCCGCCGGATTGGCAGCCGAGGTAACAGTGATCACCGTCTCCCCTAAGCCCTGGGCAGTGACCGTCCCGTTCTCGCTGACAGAGGCCACCTCCGGGTGGCTGGACTGCCAGGCCACGGAACGATTCTCGGCGTCCGACGGATCGAACTGGACCTGCAGCTGCAGCTGTTCATCCATCACCATGTTAACGCTGCTCTTATCGAGCAGCAAACCGGCCACATTCTTCGTCGGTACCGTAAATCTGATATCGTCGAACAAAAGGTAGTCAAATCCGCCGGCATAGAATCCGACTTTACCGGAAGGATTAAAGGTCGGATCGTTGGCCTTCAGCTTGAGCTTGCCATCCGCATAGACACTGATCTCCTGTCCTTTGACGATAATCTTCATATTGTAGACTGTATCCGGCTTCAGATCCTGAGTAGCCAGCACATTCTGCTTCACCGTACCCCAGGCAGCATTATACAGAATCCAGGCAGAAGTTCCGTCAGCATACTTCTTGTACCCGATTCTGCCTCCGCTGCCGCTTGGATTCAGTCTGTCGAATACGTAGAACGTAGCCAGCTCCGGAATCGCCGGAGGCGTCTTCAGCTTGAAGGTCAGTTCATAATTGCTGAAGTCGTTCTCATTCAGCGTCGTCGCACCTTTTAACAGCTTATACATATGGTTGCCGCCATCGACTTCTACGATGTTCCGGTTCGAATCGCTCGGCCAGCTGTTGCGGCCGTTCTCGAAATTCGTATCATCCATAATCCCGTCACCAACTTCAACAGTCACCTGGACCTCGTCTTTGAGCAGCGGGTTGTCTTCAGAGACTGCTGTTACAACCGCACTTCCCAGATTTACACCCTTCAACTTACCCGTCGCATCCACCTTTACCACGGAAGGATCGCTGGAGCTATACTGTAGTTTATTGTTGGTGGCATTCCAGGGAAGAACCGCCGAATTCAGGGTGTACGATTTCCCGATGCCCATGGTGAGGGTATCATCATATAATACAACACCTCGTACAGGGAACCTGTCGGGAGTCAGGTATGGGCCTATCTTGCCTATGGTGCCCATTTCGCTGAAAGGCACCGTTTGGAAGCCCGAAATCTGCTGGAACACCTCAGCGTCCGCCTTCAGATTCAGATCGCCTCCTGCCAGATTCACGAAGCCCGGATCATGGTCGGTTACCCAGTTGTTCGCATACTGGACCAGATTGAGTTTATCGTATGCTCCGTTCGCATTCGTGCCGCTTCTTGGTTTGGTAGGATTGTAGATGACATTATTCTGGAATGTGTTCGTGTCAGGATAATAGCGGTTCTCTGTGAAGAAATCCGCTAGCTCCGGATACTTGACCAGATGCGGCATGCCGGTAAAATTGTTGTATTTTTCGAACAAAGCATGCCATGGCTGCATATAGTTTTTGGAGATTTGCTGCTCGGGTCCGTCACCCAAATACATATCGGAGTAGTCATACGGAACCTTGGCATCAATAAAAAGGTTGTTCCGGGTGCGGATATGCGCACCGCCGTTATTCAGAATGGCAGAGTTGCCCATCCGGTAGAAAATATTTTTTTCGATCGTAATCCCCATAGTGAAGTTATCAGGGTACACGCCCTGAACCCCGGCCTTGCCTTCCCCTATATTGTGAAAGTAATTCCCACGGATGACCGATCCCCTTTCCTGCGGCGCAGCCCCCAGATTCATGTAGATGGCACCGAGATCTGCGAATGTTTTGCAGACATCATAGATGTTGTTGTATTCCACGACATGGTCGTTGCCAAAGATCAGAATACCGGGATGAGGAGCATCATGAATTTCATTATGGGAGATACGGTTGCCTGCTCCGGTCAGAATCACAGCAGGGTTATACGCTTTATGGTAATAGGCAAAATCATGGATGTGGCTGTTCTCCACCACATTATTGCCTGGCGCAAGCGTCAGCCGGTCTCCGCCATTCAGAATCACTCCTGTCCCCCCGACATGATGAATATGCGTGCTGACGACAGCATGGTTAACCCCTGTCCCCTTCGCAAAGTCATTGTACAGCCAGCGGCTCTGGGTATTGATCCGTACACCACCTTCGGTGAAATTGCGGATTTCGCAATGCACGAGCCGGACACCGTCACCGCCCATGATCACGGCTCCTGAATCCCGGCCATTCTCCAGAATCAGGTCCTCAAAGGTGACATGAGATGTATTGACGGTGCTGATCATTGGAGTCTTAAGCATGGAGACGGTAATTTCGGGGTTGTTCTCCCCGAAGGCGGCTGTAGGCATGAAGTACAGGATACCTTGGGTCCGGTCAATATAATACTCCCCGGGCATATCGATCTCTTCCAACAGATTCTGGGCGAAATGGAAGTCAGGATACCAGGTCTTCATAAGACCGCTCATTTCCCCGTAAGCTAATGTGATGGACTTGTTAACCGTATCAATAGAGGCGATTTTGTTGTACGACCATTCCCAGCTATAGCCGAAGATCCCGTCGAGCCAAATATCATCCGCCTGGGTCCAAAGCTCAGGCCGCTCATAGGTGTAGGTGAAGGTGCCTCCGCGGGTCTGCAGGTCGGCATCCTTGCGGGTCGGCCCCGGGTCAATAATATTGCCCATCTGGACTGTACCTTTGTTGGGCCATCTGGCCAGAGTCATCCCTTCACCTTCGATGTACAGCTCCATCGGCGGAGTCTGGCTGACATCGTTGGCTTTGTAGTAGCCATGACGGCTCATAACTCCATAATCAGAGATGCCATGGCTCATCAGATCTACCTGAAGAACCTTCGATCTTGCACCGGTGCTGATGATCCGGTTCAGAACCGCCGGGTCCGTCACCGGGGTGAACCAACTCTTCTTCAGCTCTTGGCCACCGCTCAGCCGGACGGATTCGCCCGGATAAGCCTTGTAGGTAACCGGTTTGTCTGCCGTCCCGGAATCCTGCTCTTCCAGCAGGAAGCTTCCGGTCCGGTTGTATATACCGCCCCTCAGATATACGGTAACACCGCCTTCAGGCAATCCTCCGCCCTGCTTAAGCTGGCGTATGGCATCTCTGGCCTTTTCCAGGGTAAGGAAGGGACTTCCCTCTGTTCCCGGATTGGAATCGCTTCCATTTTCAGATACATAATAGACTGCTTCGGAACTGTGTGACTCCTCTGCCTGAATCGCCGCGGCCGGGAAACATCCTACTATTAATGCAATGATCGATAAGACAATAAACGTTCTTCTTCCCATGTTATATGAAGCCTCCTTATCGATTGGAGTATCTGAAAGGGAACCGTGGAGTCCCCCGAAGCGAAGCTTACCCTTTTACTGAACCAATCATCGTTCCTTTCTCGAAGTATTTAAGCAAAAACGGATACAGCACAAGCACGGGCAAGGAGCATACGATCACTGACGCCATCTTCAGACTCTCCGGTGCAGGAGGGATCAAATTGGTTGCCGTAGTGAACGGGTCCAGCTTATTTTCGATAAGAATCTGCCGGACGACTTGCTGGAGCACGAACTTCGACTGGTCGGTGACATACAACAGATTATCCATAAAGGCATTGATATGATGTACCAGCGACCAGAGTCCGATCGTCACCAGGGACGGAATAGAGAGAGGCAGTACGATGCGGAACAGAATCCGCATATCCCTGGCCCCATCGATGCGGGCCGCTTCGATCAGCGCATCGGGAATGGACCGGAAGAATGAGAGCATCACCAGAACCTGGAAGGCGTTAGCTGCTGTTGGCAGCACATAGACCCAGCGCGAGTCCAGCAGATGGAGCTCTTTGATCAGCAGATAATTCGGTACGATGCCCCCGTCGAAGATCATAGTGAACAGTATGAGCATGATCAGAACGCGCTTCATAGGAAAATCCGGACGTGACAGAGGATAGGCGGCACAGACAGTAACGAGCAGCGTCAAGAGCGTTCCCACGACCATGCGGAATACTGTATTTGCATAACCCGACCAGATGAACGGATACTCCAGCAGCTCCCTGTACGCCCTCCATTCGAAGTCCCGCGGGAAAAAGTGAAATCCGCTCCGGAGCGCCTCTCCGCGCCCACTGAAAGAAACCGCCGTAACATGGATGAACGGGTATACTACGATCAGTGCGAGCAACGATAGCACAAAATAGATGATAGCGGGTGTAATATGATCCTGCCATTTTCTCGTCTTCATGACTGAATTCCTCCTGCTCCTACCATAATCCATTATCCCCCTTGCTCAGTTTCCTCACGGTCAGATTGGCACCCAGAATGAGCACAAGTCCCACGAGTGACTTGAACAAGCCGATAGCTGCTGTGTAGCTATACTGGAACTGCTGCAGACCGACACGGTAGACATAAGTATCGATGACGTCGCCTGTTTCAAAGGTGACCGGATTTAGCAGATTGATGATTTGTTCAAAATTTGCGCTTAAGAACCCGCCGAGACTGAGAATGAACATAATCGATATGGTCGGCATGATCGAGGGAACATTGATCCGGATGATCCGCTGCCAGCGGTTCGCTCCGTCTATGATGGCCGATTCCTGGATCTCCGGGTTGATCCCCGACAAAGCGGCGAAATAGATGATCGAACCCCAGCCCAGATCCTTCAGTATGGAGGAGCCTACGACTATGGACCGGAAATATTCTTTTTTGCCCATGAAGAAGATAGGCTCCTTTCCGAACCAGCCCATGATGTCAGCCATAATCCCTGTAGTCGGCGACAGAAAATAGATGAGCAGACCCGACATGATTACCCAGGATACGAAATGGGGTAAATACATCGTCGTCTGAATGAATCTCTGGAAATACCGGGAGCGGACCTCGTTCAGCAGAATCGCCAGAATAATCGGAGCCGGAAATGCAAAGAGCAGCTGATAAAAGTTCAAAAGCAGGGTGTTTTTAAGAAGACGGTAAAAGTCGCTGCTCTGAAACAAATCCTGAAAATGCTGAAATCCCACCCACGGACTTCCCCAAATTCCATCCACAACCTTGAAATCCTTAAATGCAATGACCACGCCATACAGCGGACCATATTTAAAAACAATGAAAAACGCAAAGGCAAACAGAAACAGCGCCAATAATTCTCCATGCTTTCGTATGGTTTTCATCTTACACTCCCCTGAAACCCTATTTATTTTTTGAATTGAGCCTGATACATCTCATTGGCTTCCTTGGTCAATTCATCGCCGCCTCTGGATTTCCATTCTGCAACGAACTTATCGAAATCATCGAGTGGAATTTCTCCGCTGATAATTTGAGCAAAATATTTCTGCATCAGTGAAGTCAGGTCGTTTTTGTATTTCCCGTCAGAAGGCAATGCCGAGAACAACAACGCATCCGTCTGTCTTGGAGCGGATGAATAAGTTTTGATCGCTTCATTCAGAGCCGGATTGGAATATTTCTCGCGGTATGCCTGGGTCGTGATATTGCCAAGCGAGAAGAGCCGGATACCAGCCTGATCGCGTTCTTCCGCTTTCTCGAATCCAGCAAGGAACTTGGTGGCTCCTGCGGTTGCCCCGCTCTCCGTAAAGTCCCAATGAGTCCCCTTTACTCCGAGATTGGTCATGTTGATGGTTTCCTCATCGCTGCTCTCTGCCTTCAGGATCTCGAACAGCTTGTCGAGCTTCTCCGGCTGATCCTTCACTTTGTTGCTGATGACGACAAAATTGCTCTTGACTCCCCAATCCCAAGAGCCGTCACCGCCTGGACCCTTCGGATTCTTGGCAAATACCAGTTCCGAATTGGGATTCAAAGACTTCATTTCCGTCACAGTTGCCGCATCCGGGAGTGCGCCCTTGGCAATCTGCTCCTCGATGACCCCGATCCGGTTATTGTAGAGCTTTTTACGGTACGAGTCCTGGGTATCGGTGATAAATTCAGGGTCGATCACTCCGTCTGCGTACCACTGCCGCAGCTTCGCCAGTGCTTCCTTCGTCTCCGGCATGACAGAGCCGTTCATAATTTCCCCGTTCTTCTCATGCCACATGGTCGGCTCCACACCGTAAGCACCAAAGATCGAATAGAAGCCGGATGACCAGGTAGAGGTCGCTGTCCCCGTCAGGCCGAAGGTATCTTTTTTGCCATTTCCGTCCGGATCCTTCTGTGCGAAGGCATAGACGGCCTTCTCGAATTCATCCAGCGTCTCCGGAGCCTTAGTTATGCCTACTTTATCAAGCCAATCCTTGCGCCAGAGCATCGCCAGATCATAAGGCTTCAGGTCGATAAACATAGGAATGGCCCAGAGCTTATCATCAATAGTAACGGTTTGGAACAGTGCTTTATTTTTCTCAATATCCTTGGAATACTCAGGCATCTTTTCCTTCAGCATGTTCGGATCCAGGCTCATCAGGACGCCTTGATTCTGGTACGCTGCTACATTCGCGGGATCACCCAGCATGAAGATGTCCGGTACTTCACCGGAAGCAATGCTGGCATCGGTCACTTTCACCGGCTTAATTTTTACATTGAACTTCTCTTCCAGCCACTTCTGGACCTGAGAGTTTTCCACCACTCCCGGAGCCTGGAAATGGATGCCCCATGTAATTTCCACCGGGCTTGGTGCTGCTGATTCCTTTGTATTTGCGCTTGCACTGGCATCCGGTGCTGCCGCATTATTCCCGCCGTTACCGCTGTTGCCACAGCCAGCCAGCAGACCAGCTGCCAGCATCGCCGGCAGAACCGCATTGCCTAATTTCTTGAGCTTCATCTGCACATGTACTCCCCCTAATATGAAAGAAATATGTTGACCGCTTTCTGCTTCGGCTCCGAAGATGCAAACAGCCTCGAATGGTAGCGGTTACAACTTTTACGATAGCCTCCTCTGCTGCGGGATACAATCCTCTCTTTCAATTCTTTTTATGTTTTGGCCGCTTCTGTGGTTTGGAACGCGTTATGTTTTTCTCTTTTTTTAATGTTTTTCGGGCTTCCGCTTACCAAAATACTCATCTGTGATATAATCCCTCTATTAATGCATGTGTATCACGCACAATTATGTAAGCGTAACCATTCTGAAAAGTGGAGTGAGTACTTTGCAGGGATACCGTTCGACCAAACATAATACGATGTTCGTCAAGCTGCTGCTTTCCTTGACCGCCATTGCCGTGATCACCGTCATTCTCATCTCCACGGTCACTTACTCGATTTCGGCAGACAACAGTATCCAGAACGCCATCGCATACAACGAATCGATCCTGACGCAGCAGCAGGAGCTGATTCACAAGGAACTGACCGCTATCAAATATGCTGCCACCGGCATGATCACGACCCAATCGTACCTGTACCATACGAAGGGCAGCAAGTTAAGCGTCAGCTCCCTGATTGATTTATCAAGCTTTGTGGAGCAGCAGAAAAAGATCAGTCCCTACATCGATTCCATCTATTTATATTATGACCCTCTGGAGCTTATCCTGACATCGCGTCCCGAGATCAAGACCTCTCCCATCTCGACCTTTGCGGACAACTCCTGGCTGAACGTATGGAAGCAGCAGTCTGACAGCCGCACGATTTGGATTACCGGAAGACAAGACGCCTTCGCACCGGACCATCCTGCAACCAGCCTGCTTCAAAAGATGCCATTAATCGGTCATGTGAACGGCGCTATCGTCATGAATTTGAAGCTGCAGCTGCTTTTCGACGACTATTTAAGCCATTACCATAATAAAAAAGGCGCCACCCTTGTATTGGGGCCGGATTCAGAGTTGCTCTATTCCGATTCGGAGGCCGGAGCGTCCCTGCTGAAGCAGTTGGACTTCTCTAAGCTGACCGGCGGAAGCGGCTTCTATATGGATGACTCCGACCGGATCGTCTCCTATACCACTTCAGAGCTGACAGGATGGAGATTTGTTGACATTACTGAACGCTCCGTGCTCCTGCAAGGGATGGACCGGATCAAGTTCATTGTCATGATTGTAGCAGCGGTATACCTGTCTGCGGCAATCGCTATCTCCTTTTATTTGTCCAGAAGGTTGTACCGGCCTCTCCAGAGTGTGATCACCTATATCGGCGGTTCCGCAGCCGGTCAGCGGGACGGAACAGGTAGCCCTCTGCCTGAAGGTGATGAAGCCGGCTTCATCCGTCACATCTTTGATCAGCTGGGCCGAAACTGGGAGACACTGATGACAGAGAAGCGGAAGGTAGATTCCCTTCTCCTGGATAACCGTACAGCCATCAAGGAGAAGTATCTGAACGACCTCATCCAGGGCGGCAGTACGGATCAGGCGGCGGAACTGTTGGGGCTCTGTCTGGATTTCAAACGGTTTGCCGTGCTGACTCTGGAACTGGAGGAGCCTTATCCCGTGAAAGGACCGGACAGCAGCCTTCAATTCCATCTGTTGCGTTACGGGCTTATGGAGGAGCTGGGAGCCGATATCGACGGCGAGATCTTCGCCAAGGATGACAAGAGAACGGTGATTCTCTTTCCCGTTCCTCCGGAGGAGGACGATTTCCCGCTGGAGCAGGCCAAGAAGCTGAAGCAGCTTTTGCTGACCCGTTACAGTATGAATGCGACCATTGCGGTCAGCCGGATCTACAGCGGTGCAGAAGGGGTTCGTTCGGCTTATGAGGATACCCTGGAAGCTCTGAGTCTGAAAATGTACATCGGCAAGGGCGAGATTCTGCCTTACGACATCCTCGGCGAATGGAAGTCAGAGGAGGAGGCTTACTTTTATCCGTATGAACTGGAAACGAAGCTGCTGCAGGCACTGCTGCAGACGGACAAAGAGGAATGCTTCAGTGTCGTCCGGCAGATCACCCGGACCGCGTTGGTTAAGAAGCTGAGTAAAGCGAATATCCAGCAGCAGTTCTTCCAGCTGAGCGGGGAGATCATGAAGACCCTTGTCCAGTCACGGGGCGATATGCACGCCGTGTTCGGGGACAGACCCTCTTATGCGGATGTGCTGGCAGGTGCCGAGACATTGCCGGATATGGAAGAGTGTCTGCTGGATATGTGCGATAAGATCATCGCCTACCACAAGGAGAAGCGTTCCAGGATGACGGATGTGACCCTGCAGCTGGCAACGGATTATATGGATGAGAACTTCAATAAAAATATTTCCGTGGACACGGTTGCTGAATATGTGCAGCGCAGCTCCTCTTACTTAAGCCGCATCTTCAAGGAGTCAACGGGGATGACCGTCAACGATTATTTGATCCAGCTTCGTATCAAACGTGCCATGGAGCTATTGAAACAGCTGGACCTTTCCATTGAGGTGATCTGCAAGGAGATCGGATATGCAAATGTAAGCTACTTCAATAAGATCTTTAAAGCCCGGACAGGGCTGACTCCCGGACAATACCGGCAGCAGGAGGCGGCAGACAGGCTGATTGCCGGAAAAGAACAAGCCGAATAATTACAGGTTCAGGCACCAAAAGAGGTGTTCCAATGGCTAGTTTGGAACACCTCTTATTCATCCTTAGATCCTTAATTTCCGTTGCTCCCGGAACTCCTGCGGCGTGCAGCCGGTTGTTTTTTTGAAGAAACGAAAGAAATAATGCTGGTCGCTGAAGCCAAGCCGGGCTGAAATTTCATGCATCTTCAAAGCTGTGCCCAGCAGCAATTCCTTGCTTAACTCCAGCTTCTTCTCCGCGATATAATCAGAAAGGCTCTTTCCGGTTGCTCTTTTGTACCAGCGTGACAGATAAGACGGATTAAGCGATACTTCCTGGGCAATCCGGGTCAGGGACAGGTCATCGGATAAATGGAGTTTGATGTATTGATGAATCATCGACTGGATACTGGACTCATCCTGTCTGAAGGTCGCACTGCGATTGGCGACGATCCATTCAAAAAAAGAATGGAAGAAGGAGGTGACGGCAGTCCAGGGTGTGCTGATGTTAAAATGCAGGATTTGTGACAAGTCCTGCGCGCTTAAAGCCTGTTCCATCAAACCCAGCTCCTGTACAAGCTCCAGCAGGGTGTTGCTGATCCCCGACAGCATTCTCCATCTTATTAAAGGATCTTCCGGGCCGTCCTCTCCGGCCAGATCCACCCACTTGCGAAATGAAGTACTCCAATCCGAATTTCCTTCCAGCAGCCGTTGCTTCAAATATTCCAGCAGCAGCCCCGTAGACGCAAGCCGGGTCTGCATCAGATTCTGGATCGGCTCCGGTTCCAGCGTGTCGACTTTCAACAGCTTTTCCATGCCCAGCCCCAGACTGTCGTAACCAGCCAGCCTTAAACGGTTGAGAGTATAGTTCAGCTCATGCCAATCCACAGTATGAGTGCTGACGATGACCGATGTGGACAACTGAAGACAGGTGTTACACGCCTGCTGAATGGATTCCATCATGCCATGAACGAAGCGTTGTGTCTTCAACCATGTCTCTTGACCTGACAATTGTGGCAACTGGCCTGACTTGGGCTGGATGAAGCAGGCTATCGTCACGGGATCAAGATCGACCGCCTTGATTTCAGCCTTGTCCCCTAGCAGCTCCTCTGAGATGTTAGCCACCGCATAGCGGATCAATGTCCGGTCTGAGGGGGTTTCGTAATTCCCCCAGGCTTCAATCCTGATGATGATGGCCAGGATCGGATCTGAAGCCTGAAACGGTAACTGAATCGTATCGAATTCGTCCTGTAAAGACTTGTAATCGATCTTTTCAGTACGTCTCAGAATGTCATGCAGCAGCTGTTGCTGCAATTGGGGTAACGTGCGGGGCAGCTTGTCACGAAACCATTGCGCCCTGTAATTGTACTCCTCTTCTGAAGAGATCCGCTCCAATGCCACGGCTACAGAAGAGCGGATTTTGTCCATTCCTTCAGTTTTTAACAAATAGTCAACAACACAAGGATTTCGGATGGCCTGGTGGGCGTAATCAAATTCGTCATGTCCGGTGAGCAAAATGACTTTGCAGCGCGGCCAACGGTCCACGATCTCCCGGATCAGCTCCATTCCATCCATTCCCGGCATACAAATATCGCTGAGTACAATATCTATCCTGAGTGTATTCAGCCATTCTATCGCACTGTCCGCCGAATGCACTTTTATAATCTCCAAATCGGCAATATCAGCTTTCAAAAAAAACTCAGCCAATCCATCCAAAATCACCGGTTCATCATCAACGATCATCATCCGCCGCATCGGTTGTCTCCCCTTCTCTCGGTATCTTGACTTTTACGCATAATCCGCCCAGCGTGCTTCGTTCAACCTGCAGTCCGTAAGGGGGTCCAAACCTGATTCGCAGTCTCTGATTTACATTTAACAACCCCGTGATCTCACTTTTGGTAATTTCTTGCCGGGACAGCTGCTGCTGCAAACGGGACAGCGCTTCTTCAGTCAAAGCATCGCCATTATCTTCTATGCAGATAGTCAGAGTGTCATTCGTTTGTTCATATTTCATTCGAAGCAGGCCCCCGCTTGGCTTCTGCTGGAGAGCGTGTTCGAATACATTTTCAATAATAGGCTGCAGCAGTACACGGGGAACATGGATGCGGCTGCAATCCGGTTCTATTTCATCAACTTCAGCCTGGATACGGGGACCAAAACGGATTCCCTGAATGGCGAGGTACACCAGCGCGTGGTCAAGCTCCTGCCGCAGCGTAACCTCTTGGGCAAAATCGCGCGTCATATAGCGGAAATACTGCCCCAGATAGTCGGAGAATTCTTTTATGAGCTCCACATTTTCCACTTCGGCCATCTGCTTGATGCTGAACAGGCTGTTATACAAAAAATGAGGGGTGATCTGGGACTGCAAATGCTTCAACTCTGCTTCCCCGGTGCGGATACGCTGTACATAATTTTCTTCAATTAATGTATGCAGGCGCCGGAGCATATCGTTGAACCGTGTATACAAATATCCGAATTCATCTTTGCGGGAATGGGTAATATGCAGCCCTGTCTGCCCCTGCTCTGCCTTCTCAAACCCTCGGATCAATATGGATATTGGACGATGAATCGCTCTGAACGACCATACCGAGAACATGAGGACAATGATTAGTGACAAGAGAGTCAAGAGCCACATCATCACGGTAAATATGCGGATCGGCTTCTGCAGAATCGAATTAGGAATACTGGCAGTCAGCCTGAAATGATCGCTACGGTCATACAGAGAATAATGAAAAGAATCATTCATCTGATAGCGCTGCACACTGACTGTTTCTTCTTCAGGAAGCCGTTTCGGATTTGGCATAAGCTCAGGTGCGGGCTCCGATGTCGAAAGAACATACTCGTTATTGTCGCCGAACACCAGGGTGATATTGCTTCCTCCGGACACTGCGAACTCTTTCAGCCGCAGCTCCAGCTCGGGATTGGACAGCTTAATGCCCAGCAAAAAATTGGGCGGCACCTTTGGGTCCAGATTAAACGGATTGCGGCGCAGCACATACAACTCGTCCTTATAGACAGAGACCTGACCGCCCAAATTGCCCATAGTGTCGGCGAGCCCCTGCCAATCCTGCTGTGTGACATCCCGGACGCCCTCCTGAACACTGACTTCTTTATTGATCTCAGGCAGAAAATATACCACATCAGCTATATATGGGCTGGTTTCCCTGATCTGCCTCAGCTTCGTGAAGATATTGTTCAAGTTATTGTCCACTTCATACTGGCTCATGATTGGCAGGCGGGCACTTAAGGAAGCCAGAGTATCATCAATAGAATATTCCGCAACCAGACGGGTGATTCTTTGAAGCTCAAATTCAAGATGACTGTAATAAAAGCGCAGCTTCGACTCATTTGCCCTTTCCACTTCCGCCTGCATTTGATTAGAACTGTAGAAGGTAATGGATACACCCAGAACATACAACGGCAGCACAACCAGCAAAAAGGCAACCAAGAGCTTATGAACAATAGAGTGGCGGTTCCAACGAAGTATACTTGATTTCATTCAATAATAATCCTTTACAGTAAAGTGTGATGCAGGTAATCCCTGACATTCCAAAGAAGGAGCCGGCAGCGGCTCCCTCGATGATCTAAATACACTTTAACCCTTAACACTGCCAACGACCAGCCCGTGCACAAAATATCTCTGTAAAAACGGATAAATCGCCATAATCGGCAGAATGGATAGAAATATCTGAGCAGCCTGCGTTGTACGGTCCGATACCTGATTCAGCAGGGCTGCTTCTTCAAGCGTTACATTCTCCATCGAAGCCGTTACCTGTTGAAGAATAGACTGCAGATAGGTGGCCAGCGGATAATGCTCCGGGCTCCGCATATAGATCATTCCGTCAAACCAGGCATTCCAGTGGCCAACGAGTGCAAACAGCGTCACTGTAGCAATGCTGGGCATAGACACCGGCAGATAGATGTTCCACAAGGTCCGCAGGTGGCCGGCGCCATCCATCCAGGCCGCTTCTTCCAGCTCTTTCGGCAGCCCCCTGAAGAAATTCAACATCAGCAGCACATTGAAGATCGGGACGGCTCCGGGAATGACAAGTGCCCATACACTGTCCAGCAGATGCATCTCCTTAACGATCAGATAACCGGGAATCAAGCCGCCGCTGAACAGCATGGTGAATACAAAAATCCATGCGTAAACGGTCCGCGAGCGGAACACCGAAGCCTCTTTTGACAAAGGGTAGGCTACCAGAACCGTAAACAATAAGTTAACAGACACGCCCAGTACCACTCTAAGCAGGCTGGTTCCGAAGGAATGAATGAACTGCTTGTTTTCCAGCATATATCGATAAGAAGAGAATGTGAAATCAATCGGCCAAAAGGTGACCCGCCCGGCGCTGACCGCCGTACTTGAACTGAAGGAAATTGCCAGCACGTTGACGATCGGAAAAAAGCAAAGGACCGCGAGCAAAGCCAGAAACACATAATTCATACGGAGAAACCAACGATACGGTTTAGATGTGAATTGCATAGGTTGTACTCCTTCTCCTAAAATATCCGGTATTTAGCGAAACGGTATGCCAAGTAATAGCCCAGGCCGATAAAGACAAACGAAACTACGGATTTAATTAAGCCAAGGGCCGTAGATACTGAATACTGTGCATCCTGAAGGCCGATCCGGTAAATCATCGTATCCAGAATGTCTCCCGATGAGTAAACCAGCGGATTATAGAGATTGAACACTTGATCAAATCCCCCATTCAGGACATTCCCCAAGCTAAGGGTCAACATCAGAATCATAATCGGGCGGATCCCGGGCAGCGTAATATGCCAAGTCTGCTTCCACCTGCCGGCACCATCGATAATTGACGCTTCGTACAATGAGGTGTCAATGCTGGTCAACGCGGCCAGATAGATGATGGTTCCGAAGCCGAATTCTTTCCATTGGTCTGTGATGACCAGAATATATGGAAACCAGTGATTGTCCGCCAAAAATTGAATTGGCTGCATCCCCAGGCTCTTGAGCAGCATATTAACGATCCCGGAGCTGGGGGACAGCACATCCACAACGATGCCGCCAAGAATGACCCAGGAGAAAAAGTGCGGCATATATATAATCGTCTGTATGGAACGCTTGAATCCGTTAACGCGGACTTCGTTGAGCAGCAATGCAGTGATCACCGGCACCGTCAGGCCGGCAAAGATTTTCATGACGGAGATGAACACCGTGTTCCATACCACCGTGCTGAACCCAGGCAGATCAAACAAGTATCTGAAATTGTCCAACCCGTTCCATGTAATATGTTTAAAGCCTGCAATCGGGGAAAAATCCTGAAACGCAATGACAAGTCCCGCCATCGGGATATAGCTGAAGATGATGACTACAATGAGTGCCGGCAATATCATGACATGCAGCGGGATGTTGCGTATGAACTTTTTGGTATTAAAATGCATCTCTGTCTCCTCCTTATATTCTAAATTATAGAACACTCTAAAAGGACGCTGACAGTGGAGCCTGTTGACCTTTGGTATCTTTTGTTGACCTGTTCACAGGGATTTCAGGGCGCCGGAAGAGTCCATACAAATAACGGGACCGCCGCATCGCCATTCTCATGACTAATGGACAGTCCCGTCATTCGCGGCCACGCAGGCCAGATTAGTTGCCTTTTACCACTTCATTCACTTCTTTGGTAATTTCATCGCCGCCAAGCTTTTTCCAATCGGCCACAAATTTGTCAAAGGCATCAACCGGCAGATTGCCGTAGATGATTTTCACAAAGGTTTCTGCACGCAGCTTATCCAGTGTTGCCTGTTTGCTGTTCATCGTTTTGGTTGGTGCATAGATGAACTCGTTCATGACGATCAGGTTATGATCACGATAGTACTTAATAACCGACTGTGAGCTAAGCGGTCCAAAGATCCGCTCCATATTCCATTTATCGAGATTGCCACTGCGGTAATCCAAGATATCCTGGTAGAACAATTTGGCTTCCAGCCCCATTTTGGAAGTATCCTTTGTTTTCAGTGCCTGCTCCACTTCATCCTGTGCTTTCACGTTTTTGTTCGGAGGCAGGTTAGACACGGTTGCGTTTTGGAACCCGAGACCAGTCTCACCGTTCAGATAGCTGGCACGTTCCTTGGTAGCCGACTCGCCGAACATTTTTTCCGCCTGGAAGTTAAGCAATTTGATTAACGCCTCGGGATGCTCATACCCTTTACGGATAGCGAATACACCGCCGATGCCCAGGTGATTCTGTGTTTTGGCCGGCTGATCATCGATGGATTGCACAGGGTATGGAACCCAGTTCACATTTTTATCTTTTTTGACCATATTCATAACCTGGAAAGGAGCCCATTGCGGTAAAAACATTATTCCGGTTTTACCCGCGTTGACATCCTCCATGGCCTTGGCGAATTCTTTCACGCCGAATTCCGGATCCAGGACGCCTTCTTTGTACAGCCGCTGCAGCTCAGCCAGGCCTGCCTTCACCTCAGGCTGGATCGTACCGTTGACAATCTCGCCCTTGTCATTTTTGATCCAGGTTTCCAGATAGGCATGGTAGCCAAGCAAGAATGCATTGATCGGCAGATCCTTGTTCATAAATATGCCGTATGTGTCCTTTTTACCGTTGCCATCGGGATCTTTAAGGGTGAAGTCTTCTGCGATCTTGATAATATCCTGCATCGACTTTGGTTCCGCCAGGCCGAGCTTATCAAGCCAGTCTTTACGGATCCACACCATATCCGAAGAGTCTAGAGAACCACCGAAGCTGGTTAATGCATACAGCTTGTTATCCTTCGTAACCGGCTTCAGACCCGCTCCGTCTTCTTCCTGATAATAGCCCTTGACCAGGTCAGAAGCATATTTATCAAAGTACGGGGTCAAATCCTCCAGCATCCCCGCTTCATGCAATTGCTCAAACTGCACCATATTGACCTTTAACAGATCGGGCAAGTCCCCGCTTGCCATGGTAACATTCATTTTCTCATCATAGTTGGCGCCGGGTACGATCCAGTCGTAGGATACCTTGATGCCAAGCTCATTCTCGTAACCTCTTGTCCAGACATTGTTGGAATATGTATCGCCCTGGCCCAGGGTTTCTTTTCCGGTCTCGGCCATTGTGGAACGCAGCTTGATCGGCGGATCATATTTGGTTAACGGCCCGCCCTGCATTTCGGTCGGGGCCGCATTGTCCGGTTTGGCTGCAGCACTATTTTTGCTGCTGTTATCACTGTTTCCACCGGAGCATGCACTGAGAACCAGCGAGAAAACAATCGCTGTGGCCAGCACCGGCAATGCTTTACTATTTTTTTTCATCTGATGAACCTCCCTTGTTATTTACAATCTCATTATAGTAAGAAAGCGTTAACAAGGGCGAGTGGTATCCTTTTACATTCTGTATCTTTTCTTTACCTGTTCCTAAGACTTTTTAGATCATCCTATAGCAAACATGAAAAAAGGAGCCGCCCTTCCGTCAATAATGACAGGAGGACAGCTCCCCGTTGGAATCAGTCTTACCCTTTCAGATGGAGTACCAGTACATTTACCGAGTTGGCCGGCAAATTCAGGACGATGCCATTGTTGTCCAAGGAGACCTTGCGCTCGCCAGGTATCACCCGCTCATCGTCTCTTTTGTTGACATTAGGCAGATGCACAAGCGAAGCATCCCCTGTTAGGCTAACCAGCTTCGCAGCCGTCTCCACGTGCACGTCATGCAAGCTAATCTGCGTTGACTTGTCCACATTGTCGGCGTTAACAAGCTTTACATAGATATGCTCTGCGTCTTTCGTCACCGAGCTGAATATCTCTCTATTATAGGCTTCCAGCTTATAATCCAATATTCTGCTGGTCACCTTGCCATCCGTGTAGGAGCAAATCAGCCGGTCACCGGTACCGCCGCCATAATTCAGTGTAATGGTATACTCAGTGTTGTCTGCAAGCTTTTCATATTGGGCCGCTCTTAAATTACCTGCCGCCGTGCTGGAAGAATAATCACCCAAGGTGTAGCCTTCTATCCCTTGCTTGTACACCTTGACGCCGGTGGCATCGCCCCCATAACCGATTGCATATTCAATGACATCTTTGCTTCCCGGAGCAATATCCGTCAGGCCGGCCCCCACATAGAAGCCATCTTCGCCTGCAAGCCTTGAAGCAACAACCTCCACTTTGTAGTCGGTCCATTCATCATTCAGAATGTATAATCCGTTCATCCCGCCCGTTTGAGCTTTCAGTACAAGTCCCTCGCCCGCCCGGATGGCAGAACCCGCAGAACCGGGAATGACCTGCCATGCCGGGTCCAGCTGCTGCGTAAAGTCCTGGTCCAAAAGCACGCTGCCGTCCTGGTTGGAGGTTACAGTCACACGTTTTACGACGATTTCGGCGTTGCCTGTAGCAATCTCGATTCCGCCGCGGGGAACAAGCTCTGTAGGGTTCCCGTTTTTGTATGTGGAAAAGGAGGTTTTCAGCACCTTGTCGCCCAAATATTTGGCAAATAGCTGTTGTACATAGTAGTTCGGAGTAAACCATACGGTCTCATCGTCGAACCAGATACAGTCTGGAGTCCATCTGTAGGTTCCATCCGTCAGCACCTTATTGAACAGCGGCGCGTAAGCGGAGAGCAGCACGACATCGGCGTTGTTCTCGAAGCCGGTCATGATTGCCGCCTCTGCTACTGCGCCAGCCAATGTATTTTTATCCGTGGAAGCATACTCCCCGACAAAAACCTTTGAGGTTTCTTTCCAGTTCGTGCTTCCGTCCGGATTGGTTGCTCTGTAGTAGTAATTGTAACGGTCCACATTGTTCAGCAGATACTCATTGGAGCGGTAGTAGTGCTCATCTGCGATGGTATCCATATAGTTCTGTTGTTGTTCATACCAGGTGACGGTTTCTTCAATCACTTCATGACCATCGGCAAAAGCGACCTTGGCCGACCCTTCCAGATTTCCGCTCAAAAATTTCCAGCCCTGCTGATAGGCATCATCATCCGCTTGAGCGCCGACTGTCGAGATAATGTGCAGCTTATGGCCCGGATAGTTCTGCTCCATGTATTCGTCGATAGATGTTTTGAACACTTCAAAGTTGGCAAAAAACTCTGTGCCCCAGTTTTCGTTGCCCACGCCCAGATAACGCAGATCAAACGGCGCCTCATGACCCATTTTTTGGCGCATGGCGGCCCATTCGTTGCCCGCAAAATCCATACTGATAGCAAAATCGATCAAATCCGTAAAGTTCTTAATGAAATACTGCCGCAACTTACCACCGGCTGGATGGGCATAATCTGAGCGGGCCTGACACAACACGCCGCAAGCCATGACCGGGAGCGGAGTTGCATTCAGGTCTTCAGCCAATTGGAAATATTCCATATAGCCCAGCCCCATAGTCATCATGTAGCCCCAGACGTTATAGTTCTCTTTGCGAAGCTCGATATCTCCCACGGAATCCTTCCAGTCATACACGTTCTCCCAAATGAAGGAGCCTTCCGAGATACAGCCGCCCGGAAAGCGCAGGAATTTCGGATGCATCTCAACCAGCGCGTGGACCAGATCTTTTCTTAAGCGGTAATTCGGGTTGCCCAGATAATTCGCATGTGCCGAAGCAGACTTTGCCTCTTCCCCCGCGCCCCACACATCCTGCGGCATCAAAGAGACCATATCAATGGAGATTTCACCGGCAAAAGTGAGGGCGAGCTGGCCTAGAACCGTAGCTGATCCCGTCAGTACCAGCTTGGTCTTCACTCCATATTTCTTCCATATGCCGCCGCCTTCCACTTGCACGGTTACAGTATCACTGACAGCCGCCCCGTCCGGTGCCTGCAATTGTACCGTTATTGCACCCGCAGTTTCAGCCTTGGCCCATAGGGTGAATTCATATTTGGCACCCGTCCGGATAGCCATCGCACAGTGCTGATTGGAATCGGCAAAACCTCTGTTCCGAATGGTCGCCCCGTCAGCCACCTTCACATAATAGGAATTGACATCCTTGTCCGGAGCCTTCAGGAATTCATTGAGACCGCCGCTGCTCTGAGGAATCATCTGTTCTACGTCTCCGGACCAGCCGAATAATGGCTCCCGGTTCCGGCCGGTAGAGCAGCCGCATTCGCCCGAAGCATGGGAATAGGTGTCAAAAGCAAAAGACTCGAAGGACCGGTTCTGCACCAGCTCCGCGTAAATCCCGCCGTCGGCTGCATTGTTGATATCCTCATAGAACAAGCCGTACAGCACTTCGCTGACATCCAATATTTCCTGGTTGCCGTGCACATTCAAGGTGTAGGGCGGCAGATTCGGCGGAATAACGGATACCTCAAATGTCTTCCGGACAGAGCTTGAGCCTTTTCTTAATGTGGCGGTAAGCGTTACTCCATAGGCAGAGTTAATGTTCTGTATACGGCCCTGGTTAGAGAGCACCTCCGGGTGGCTGGATTCCCACGCCGCTTCTACCGTTCCACCCAGCAATCGCGAAGGTAGAGCAAGGTCGTGGGCCACAATGGTTGTCGGCAAGAACAGGTACTTTCCGGCGGCTAGCTTCACAATCTCTTCATCCGTTAATGAATCGCACATCACTTCGATCACTTTGTCTGCGGACAAACCCGCCTTATAGATTCTGAAATCCGCCAGGGAACCGGCAAAATCGTCATCTGCAGCATACTGGGAACGGCCGATAAAATTGCTGCTGTAATTGGACGAATCGGTTAGCGTCCCGAACCAGCGGCGAAGCTGAGCATAATTACCACTGGTGGTCTGGCTAATAGAGCCGTCTGCGACCGTTTCACCGTTCACATATACAACGGGTCCTGCACTGCTTAGCTTGCCGTCCTCCGTACCGATGATGGACAGTGCGATATGGATCCACTCACCTCCGGCAAACCCCCGGCCCGGATCAGCGACCAGGTCCATGCCCGCAGACAAGGTTCCCCGCAATTGGCGGGTCAGGAATACAGACGGTCCCGTCTCCCCGTTACCAAAGTCAAAAATCCGTTCCCATACGCTCGTGCCCTTGCCGAAGTTCACCCAGGCCGCAACCGTTATACCGGTGTTGTCGTTCACTCCTTCAAGCAGATCGGATGGCAACTGAATAAAAGATGAACCATTCCGTCCTCCTGTAAAGGTCACCGCGCTTCTTCCGCCAACTATAGATACCACTGGCGGCAGCGTGCCGCTAGCCAACCCGTGATTATCCTGACCCGAGCTGTCATGGCTGACATTCTCTGCATCCTCGAATCTGTAATGGGCAATTAATTGCTCATGAAAGGCAGTCATATTTTGCATTCTCCTATTCCTTTGATTAATGAAAATATAAATAATTTAATAAATATATAAACTATACTTATCCTACCTTGTCTGCCCTCTATTTATCAAGTCTTTCTTGCAAATAGAAAATGTTGCAACCGTAATAACGCCAATAAGGCTGCCGAGATGTTCTCGACAGCCTTACTGGTCCTGCGGATACATTGATGCGGTTTGCTCATTCTGTCTTGAAGCCGATAGACGTTATCTCCTGTTATCCTTCACAGGCACCTCAAAATCAGGTGTGCCGTCTTCATTCCACCGGAATTGCTGTACCCGTGTATGGCGGTTCGGATCATATAACGGATCGCCCGTGATTTCCTTGTAATTCCGCGCGTGGTAGACGATAACATCCCGGCCTTCCTCATCTACCGTAAAACTGTTGTGCCCCGGCCCATATTGTCCGTTCTCCTCCGTAGTATGGAATACCGGTTCAGGATGCTTCGTCCATGAAGCAGCATCCAGCAGATCCCCGTCCTCGTCTGCCTCCAGCAGCCCCATACAATAATTGTGATCGGTGGCACTGGCCGAGAAGCTGATGAAAATCCGGCCGTTCCGCTTGAGAACGGCTGCTCCTTCGTTGACTTTGAAGCCGATAATCTCCCATGGATGCTCAGGAGTTGATATCATGGTCTGCTTGCCGCGCAGTGTCCAGGGATTGCTCATTTCAGAGATGTACAGGTTGGAGTTGCCTTCAATTCCGGGATCCTTCTGCGCCCACACATAGTACAATACACCCTTATGCTGGAACGTTGTGGCATCCAGGGCAAAGGATTCCCAGGCTGTCTTCACCTGCCCTTTTTCCACCCAATCCCCTTCCAGAGGACTTACTGATTCATTCTCCAGCACGTACATGCGGTGGTCGAACAGACCTTCGTTTGTTTCTGTTGTATGAGCTGCCGCGAAATAGATGTACCACTTGCCGGCAATGTAATGAATTTCAGGTGCCCAGATATTGGCGCTGAGTGATCCTGAAGCATACTTGCGCCAGGCCACAACCGGCTGCGCTTCAGCCAGGCCTTCCAATGTCCGTGAACCTCTCACTTCGATCCGGTCATATTCAGGAACCGAAGCTGTGAAATAATACCATCCGTCGGTATGCTTGTACACCCAAGGATCGGCACGCTGCTCCACCAGCGGATTAGTGAACGTTCTGTTTGCAGGCATTTGATCTCTCCTCTTTGCTATGAGCTAGCCGCTGCAGTTATAACTGTCTTACCCCTGACCTCTTCGGTGTGGGGCGTTCCTGTGTAGCGTACTGCCATTTATGCAATTACCAAATTAGCACAGCAATACTTTTATGTAAATATGAATTTATTTAGTTTTATATAAAATCAAATATAAAAAAGCATGATAATGCCAAATTAGTCATCAAAATAATGACCCATCACCTGGAATGAGTGTATATTAGCATAATGTATTTATATATAGATTTTTTGATTTATTAAAGGTTAAACATAATCAATTTGCAATTTTGAGAAATCTACCCTTTTGACACATATTCAAACCTTGCTCTATTTACGTCTAGCGCCTATAAATTATAAGCTTTAAGTGCAAAACGGCCCAAATAATCTAATTCTAGGAGAGCAAAAATATGACCTTAGGCAACAACCCGCTCCTGACAACGCTGCAATCACCTATCCATCCTTTTCCCATGAATCAGGTCACGCTTACCGACCCTTACATGGTTAATGCCTTATCCAAAGAAATTCTTTATCTCAAAAGCTATGATCCCGACCGTTTGCTTGCCGGCTTCCGCGAAAATCGGGGACTCCCTCCCAAAGGAGAAAAGTACCCCGGCTGGGAAAATACCGAAATCAGAGGACATACACTGGGACATTATCTGACCGCAACAGCCCAGGCTTACGAGAATACCGGCAGCAGCGGACTTCTGGAACGTCTGGAATACATCCTCGGTGAGCTGGGGGAATGCCAACTGGAGAACGGCTATCTGTCCGCTTTTCCCGAGACATTATTCGATCATGTGGAGAACAAGCAGCCTGCCTGGGTTCCCTGGTATACCATGCACAAAATCATCGCGGGTCTGGTCGCCGTCTACCGTTCAACCCATAATTCTGCAGCATACCGCATAGTGTCCGGGCTCGGTGAGTGGGTGTACCGGCGTGTCTCTGCCTGGTCACCTGAAATACAGCAACAGGTACTCTCGGTTGAATACGGAGGGATGAATGATTGCCTGTATGATCTGTACAAGATTACGCAGGACGACCATCATTTGTATGCCGCTCATATGTTCGACGAACTTGCATTGTTTACCCCTGTCCGTGAAGGCCGGGATATTCTCAAAGGCAAACATGCCAATACGACGATTCCCAAGTTTCTCGGGGCATTGAACCGCTATCTCGTACTGGGAGAAGGAGAACGCTTTTATCTGGAAGCTGCGGTGCAGTTCTGGGATATGGTTGTCAATCACCACAGCTATATTACAGGCGGGAACAGTGAATGGGAGCATTTCGGCAATCCGGATATTCTGGACGGGGAACGCTCCAACTTCACGGCCGAAACATGTAACACCTACAATATGCTGAAGCTTACCAAAGAACTGTTCAAGCTTACCGGGGACATCAAATATGCCGATTTCTACGAAAACACGTTCATCAACGCCATTCTTTCTTCACAGCATCCGCATACTGGCATGACGATGTATTTTCAACCCATGGCGACGGGTTATTTCAAGGTGTACAGCTCTCCGTTCGACCATTTCTGGTGTTGTACCGGCACCGGCATGGAGAGCTTCACCAAGCTGAATGACAGCCTTTATTTCCACCGGGGCAACAGCCTCTACGTCAATCAATATGTCAGTTCTACCCTGGTGTCGGAAGCTCACCGGATCGAGCTGGAGCTGGAAGCCAACCTCCCTTATAAGGATACAGTCACATTCAATCTGCGTACCTTGGACAGTCAGGCGACCACACTAGAGCTGCGTTTACGTATACCAGATTGGATCGCCGGGACGATGAACATTCAATTGAATGGAAATACAGTAGCCTTCCGGACAGTGGGCCGGTATGCTGTGCTGGAGAAAGCCTGGAAGGACGGTGACAAGCTAAGTATTCAATTCCCGATGAAGCCGTTCTACTGCACACTGCCTGACGCCCCGAATGTGGTAGCTTTCAAATATGGACCGGTGGTGCTAAGCGCCGCATTGGGAAAAGATGATCTGACACAGTCAGCAACAGGTGTAGCTGTCAGCGTGCCGACGAGAAATATGCTGGTAAAGGATTTCATCACACCGTCGCACGGGAGCATCAGCGATTGGCTGGATCACTTCGAGGAGCATTTCATACGTAAAAATGGAGATCTAGTCTTCGTATTACGTGGCACGGATGAGGACGGACGGCTGGAATTCACCCCCCATTACAAGCAGCATGAAGAACGCTACGGCATCTATTGGAAGCTTGTCGAGACGGATTCCAGGGAGTTACAGGAGCATATTTGGCACGGGAAACAGGATCAGACAATCCGGGAAGCCACCATTGACAGTCTGCCGGTCGGCAATGATCAATACGAGCTTGAGCATGGCATTCAAGGGGAGAACACTACGGTTGCTGTCTGGGATGGCTACACCCTTAGACAAGCGGAGAATAACGGCTGGTTCAGCTACCGGCTGAAAGTACTCCCTGAGCAGGATAACTATTTATCTGTCACCTACTTCTCCGGCAACAACGGCAAAACGATAGATATTCATGTAGACGGAGAACTGCTCGCCAGCGATACATTGATAACTGATAAAGTGCGGACCTTCTATAATAAGCGATACCTCATTCCGGCAGAGTGGATAAAGACTGCCACCGAGGTAGAGGTCAAATTTGTTATTCCGGGGCAGATGAACGGTATTTTCGATCAGCTGCGGATGATGACAAGCTACAGCAGTAATGCCGAGCTGGCCGAGCTAATCTTTGACGCAGGCAGCCTATCCGCGGCTTTTACCGCCGATCAGTCCGACTATACGCTGACTGTGGGCGCAGGTACACCAGCGGTGCGGATGCATGCCAACCCTTCGCACAAGAATGCCCTGGTCTATGTCAATGACATTCTGATCGAGGATACATTGCCTAGAACTGTGTTTCTTTCCAGTCTAATTACGAATGTGCAAATCAGTGTCACAGCGGAAGATCTGGAAGTGGTGAAGAATTACAAAATTACGATTATTAAACCCGCCTAGAGTAATAGATTAGTTGCTAAAGAAACATCGGCCTGCCGGGCAGTATTACTGCTCCGGCAGACCGGTTATTTTTATGGAGAAAATTATATTAGTCTTAGGATACCACTATGCAGCGGAGACTTCTCTAGTCAGCTAATAAAGTCTGCATTCGCTCCTACCTGAATAAAAAAGGCCACCAGGACAAGTCCCGATGGCTGATTGGCTAATTCGCCTATTCGCCTATTCGCCTATTCGCCTATTCGCCTATTCGCCTAACTATGATATTTAGAATTCGGGTCGGCAGCTACTTTAATTCGATGGTCTGGTTGAGATTCGACTGCTCCGTATCCTGGTTCGTTATTCGTTTAAACAAATAGGTCGCCTTCTCGGCCAGGTTACCGCTCTTCCAATACTCAGCCGCTTCGGCTTGCACCTGGATCAGAATTATTTCAGGGTCGTCATAGCTGGTTTGCAGAAAAGCATCATACCCCGCATTCCAAAATTCTTTTTTCTTGTCCAGATCCTGAACAAGCTTGGCTGTCCCACGAATTGAGACATAGGATTTACCGGCGTATACAACGTTAACTCTGGGATCATGAAGGATTTCTTCGAACTTGCTGGTATCCTTCTTGGTAAGGAACCATAAATCTCCGTCGAACTCGACCTCCTGTGTCTTCATGGGGCGGGATACCAGTCCTTCTGCTGATATCGTAGTGAACATCGCGATGTCATTTCCTTTGATCAGCTCTCTAACCGTCTCAACAGCTTTCTTGTGACTTTGGTTCGAATCTGACATGCTTATCGCCTCATTTCTTCCGGGTTATGGATTAGGTTATCCAAACACATACCAATTATTAACCAATAGATACATAAAAACTCTACAACCCAAAGGGGTCGTAGAGTTTATTGTCCATTTTGCAGATGGTTGATTTAGAATTTAAGAATCCCTGAGGTATGAAGCAGCACCAGAAACACCAGAATCGGCGCAACATACCGGAGCATGAATAACCAGATACGGAACCAGCGTGCCTGTAATCCGGCTGCTTCAGCCGCTCCTTTCCAGAAATATCCGGCAAAAATAGTGATCAGCAAACCACCGAGCGGAAGCATAATGTTCGAAGTGATAAAGTCCATCCAGTCAAACAAGGCTTTGCCCCCAAAAGTAAGCTCAGGGAACATTCCCAGCGACATCGCTGAAGGAATACCCAACAGGAAAATGACTAGAGACAGTATCCAAACCGAACGTTGACGGCTCCAGTTCCAGCGCTCCATCGCGAAGGATACAGGCACTTCAAGCAAAGATACGGCCGAGGTCAGAGCAGCAATGGCCAACAGGATAAAGAACAACCCCCCGAAGAACGAACCGAAGGGCATCGCAGAGAATGCCGCCGGCAGAGCGATAAAAATCAGCGAAGGCCCTTGATCGGGAGCAATACCAAACGAGAACGTCGTCGGGAAAATAATCAACCCGGCTATAAATGCATATAGCAAATCTCCGGCACCTATCGCAAGCGCAGCCGAACCCAGCGACTGTTTTTTATCTACATATGAACCATAAGTCAGAAGAATCCCCATCCCGAGTGACAACGAGAAGAAGGCATGTCCCAAGGCGACCAGCGCGGATTCCGCCGTCAGCACCGAGAAGTCCGGTTTGAGGAAGAAGGACACTCCTGCGTTTGCCCCCGGAAGGGTTACGGCGCGAATCATGAGCACAATAAGGAGAACGACTAGGCCGGGAATCAATACTTTGTTAAATTTCTCAATCCCTCCTGACACCCCAAGGATGACTACACCCGCCGTAATCAGGATAGCCACACCCTGCCAGACAATCGGCATATACCCTGAGATAAAGGAACCAAATTCACCGGCATAGTCACTTGTGCTGAACAGTTGTCCGTTGAAAGAAATCAATGCGTAATTCAGCGTCCAGCCTGCAACGATAATATAAAAAGAAAGGATTAGAAAAGGCGCCACTACTTGCAGAATTCCGGCTGCTTTCCAGCCTTTCCCGCCTCCGGCTCGTATGAACGATGTCGCTGCACTTCCCCGTCCGCTGCGTCCAATAGCCAGCTCGGCCAACAGCACCGGCAAGCCGATTAGCACCAGACAGACGATGAAAAGAAGAAAGAAAGCCGCCCCGCCATTTTCTCCTGTAATATAAGGAAACTTCCACATATTTCCCAGACCAACAGAACTGCCGATGGCTGCGAAAATAAAGCCGCTCGAAGAAAATCGTTCTTCCTTCTCCGTAAGCAGGCTTTTTTCACCTTTAGATTGACTCATTTACTCATGCCCCTTTTTCTCTTTTAGCCTTCATTATAGCTTAACTCACCCTGCGAGTCTTATGGGAATTTCTGAATTCTCTAATCATTATCCTTGTTTCAGTAAAACAAAAAAACCACTGCTAATTATTCAGCAGTGGTTCATGTGCTTGGCAACGTCCTACTCTCCCAGGACCCTTCGGTCCAAGTACCATCGGCGCTGGAGGGCTTAACGGTCGTGTTCGGGATGGGTACGCGTGGAACCCCTCCGCTATCGCCACCAAACGGGCATTTGCGGTACAAATGCATCATTCAGGTCTCAGCATCGCCAAATGCTGAAAACAACTCTTCTTCAATTAACCTCTTGGGCCTCATGAATCGGAACTTGATTCCTGAAAACTGAATCCGAAACGAATCTGCGTTTTAAGATTTGGATAAGCCCTCGACCGATTAGTATTGGTCAGCTCCACACGTTGCCGTGCTTCCACCTCCAACCTATCTACCTCGTCGTCTTCAAGGGGTCTTACATACTGGGAAATCTCATCTTGAGGGGGGCTTCACGCTTAGATGCTTTCAGCGCTTATCCCGTCCGTACGTAGCTACTCAGCCATGCTCCTGGCGGAACAACTGATGCACCAGCGGTACGTCCATCCCGGTCCTCTCGTACTAAGGACAGCTCCTCTCAAATTTCCTGCGCCCACGACAGATAGGGACCGAACTGTCTCACGACGTTCTGAACCCAGCTCGCGTACCGCTTTAATGGGCGAACAGCCCA
>NZ_LVYZ01000045.1:0-93117 GCF_001909095.1 Paenibacillus sp. P46E | reverse complement strand
TCGTATGCCTGTCTTGGGCTGAATACGATCAGGAGGGATAACATGGAGCAATGGTCCCAAAGTAAATGGTTCCGCCGGATGATCGGAGTACTGCTTGCCCTGATCATATTATATTTCGTTTGGCTCCTCCGTCCGATGTTAATGGGAGTTTTCGTCTTTCTCAAAGCCATCCTTGCGCCGTTCCTGGCAGCTATGATTATCTCGTATGTGCTGAATCCCGTAGTGAGTATGCTCGCCGGGAGAAAAATGCCGCGCAGTGTAGCCGTGTTGCTCATCTATGCTGTATTTCTGACCTCGCTCGTAGTTATTGCCATCAATCTGATTCCGATGTTCATCGAGCAGCTTGAAGAATTGAACGAGCATTTACCGGAGATGACACTGCATGCACAGGGACTCATGCGTAACATGAATAACAGATTGATTCCGCCTGGTATCGAGATGGGCATGAACAACTGGTTTTTTCAGCTGGAAAACCGGCTGGCGGCAGGAATCTCCCATTTTCTCGATAACATTGGTTCGACCATTGGTCTGTTGTTCAATGCCTTTATCGTGCCTTTTCTGGTGTTCTACATTCTCAAGGATTTCGATGTATTCGAACGGACCGTTGTCGCTTGTCTGCCACGCTCGCGCCGCAAGTCTATGGTCAAGCTGCTTAAGGATATTGATGACGCGCTTGGCAACTACATCCGTGGGCAGTTTCTGGTCTGTCTGATTATCGGGGTACTGGCCTACATCGGCTATGCGATTATAGGCATGCCTTACGCGCTGCTGTTTGCTTGTGTGGTGGCGGTATTCAACATTGTTCCGTATATGGGGCCTTTTCTGGGTGCAGCACCCGCGATTGTAATGGCTTCGACCCTCTCACTTCGCCTCGTCCTGCTCGTTGCTGTGGTTAACACCCTGTGCCAGATGCTGGAGAGCAACGTCATTTCGCCGCAGGTGGTCGGAAGGCGGCTGCATCTGCATCCGCTGCTGATTATTTTTGCACTGCTGGTAGGTGGGGAAGTGGCCGGAATGATCGGTCTGATCCTGGCTGTACCGGTATTTGCAGCCGGCAAAGTAGTGATTCAGTATTTTCTCGCGTATTATATACGGCGAAAGCCGGTCTAAGCCGTTTTATGAGGGCGTATCGCTCACAGATTGCTGATTCAGGCACCCGCAAGCGGAAATCATTGACTCTAACTGCTTCTTTTGTATATAATGTGGGGAACATTACTGATTAATAATCAGTAAGCATAGCAGTGCGATGAAGAGGAGTATTAATTCGTGAGACCGTTATAGCAGAGAGCCGGCGCAGGGTGCGAGCCGGTTAACGGAGAAGAATGAACTCACCTCGGAGTAATGGTGTTAAGCCGCAGGGTCTGCAAGCAGAAGCTTGAAGCCCGCGCCTGAAGCGTCGTCGATTCACCCCCGTTACCGGGTGTCAAAGTGAGTGGCCGGGTAAAGAATATTCAGCCGCTAACTAGGGTGGTACCACGGGAATTCAAACCTCTCGTCCCTAGCGATAATACGCTAGGGATGGGAGGTTTTTTTGCGGTATTGGGGCCATATCCAGCGGAACAGCGAATCCTGAGCTGATTCTTGGACTTTGCTGCCCGTCAGGTAAAGCGGGTCATCTCTGCATTAGAATTTTGCAGGGAAGAGGAACGGAAAGAAATTTTGGAGCTGGAGCAACGATAGTGGCCGCCCGAGAGCTTTCCGTAGGAAAGCTTGCATCGTAAGCATAAGCTATTCTCGGATTTCTACCTCGAAGAGCAGTTCCAATCAAGAAATCCGAGAATAACAGCGGGCGGAAGCCCAAACATTTCTGGTAGTAACGAATACTCCCTGCTTTTTAATGTAGGCAACAGTTTAACTAAGTAAGCAACACTCCAAGGAGGAGCATAAGATGAGCGACAACAAAGCAGCAAGCACAACAGCCCCCACAGGCTACCGTGCCCAGGTGATTGAGCCGAAATGGCAGAAGTTCTGGGATGAGAACAAGACGTTCAAAACAGGTGAAGAGGTTAACAAGCCAAAATTCTACGCACTGGATATGTTCCCGTATCCTTCAGGCGCAGGGCTGCACGTAGGCCACCCGGAAGGCTACACGGCGACAGACATTGTCTCCCGCTACAAACGGATGCGCGGCTACAATGTGCTGCACCCGATGGGCTGGGATGCCTTCGGACTTCCAGCAGAGCAGTATGCGATGGATACCGGACAGCATCCGCGCGAGATAACGGTGAAGAATATTGATAATTTCCGCCGGCAGATCAAATCGCTGGGCTTCTCCTATGATTGGGACCGCGAGATTAGCACAACCGATCCGGAGTATTACAAATGGACACAGTGGATTTTTATCCAGCTGTACAACCGCGGCTTGGCCTATGTGGCAGAGGTGTCGGTCAACTGGTGTGAAGCGCTGGGAACGGTTCTGGCAAACGAAGAGGTTATCGACGGAAAAAGCGAGCGCGGCGGCCATCCAGTGGTCCGCAGACCGATGCGCCAGTGGATACTGAAAATTACGGAGTACGCTGAACGCCTGCTTGAGGATCTGGAAGAGCTGGACTGGGAAGAAAGCATCAAGGATATGCAGCGCAACTGGATTGGCAAGTCTACAGGAGCTGAAGTGATTTTTGCCATTGAAGGTCATGATGCCAGCCTGGAGGTATTCACGACCCGCCCGGATACATTGTTCGGAGCAAGCTACTGTGTACTGGCACCGGAGCACAAGCTGGTTGATCTTATTACGACAGAAGAGCAGAAGGCGGCTGTATCGGAATACCGCGCCAAGGCTTCACGCAAGAGCGACCTTGAGCGTACCGATCTCGCTAAAGAGAAATCTGGTGTATTCACGGGTGCCTACGCCGTCAATCCGGTGAATGGTGCACAGGTGCCGATCTGGATCGCCGATTATGTGCTTGCCGGGTATGGAACGGGAGCCATTATGGCGGTGCCGGGACATGATACCCGCGACTGGGAATTCGCCAAGCAGTTTGGTCTGAAGATCGTTGAGGTGGTACAGGGCGGAAATGTCGGAGAAGAGGCTTACAGCGGCGACGGACCTCATGTGAATTCCGACTTCCTGAATGGTCTGGACAATAAAGAAGCAATTGCGAAAATGATCACCTGGCTTGAGGAAAAGGGCAGCGGCAAAGGGAAAGTGACCTACCGCCTGCGCGACTGGCTGTTCAGCCGCCAGCGCTATTGGGGTGAGCCGATTCCGATTCTGCACCTGGAAGACGGCACGATGAAGACGGTTCCTGTAGATCAGCTGCCGTTGCTGCTGCCGGAAGTGGATTCCATCCGCCCTTCAGGCACAGGAGAATCCCCGCTGGCTAATGTGACGGAGTGGGTCGAAACGATAGATCCGGAGACAGGCATGAAGGCACGCCGCGAGACGAACACCATGCCGCAATGGGCCGGCAGCTGCTGGTACTACCTGCGTTATATCGATCCGCGTAATGACAAGGAGCTGTGTTCACCGGAGAAGCAGAAGGAATGGCTGCCCGTTGACCTGTACATCGGCGGAGCCGAGCATGCAGTACTGCATCTGCTGTACGCACGCTTTTGGCATAAGGTTCTCTATGACATCGGTGTAGTGGATACCAAGGAACCGTTCCATAAGCTGGTGAATCAAGGCATGATCCTGGGGAATAACAATGAGAAGATGAGCAAGTCGCGTGGCAATGTCATTAACCCGGATGAAATTGTAGAGGCATATGGCGCGGATACGCTGCGTGTCTATGAGATGTTCATGGGGCCGTTGGAAGCGACGAAGCCATGGAATGAAAAAGGTGTGGAAGGCATTCACCGCTTCCTCTCCCGCGTATGGCGCCTGTTCGTGAATGAGGACGGCAACATCAGCGCGAAAATCACCCCGGATGGCGGTACCGACGAGTTCAAACGGACCTGGCACAAGACACTTAAGAAGGTCACGGAGGACTTCGAGCACCTGCGCTTCAATACAGCGATCAGCCAGCTGATGATCTTCATCAACGATGCTTACAAGCAGGAGACCTTGTCCTCCGAAGCAGCAGAGCATTTCGTACAAATGCTGTCGCCACTTGCACCACATATCGCGGAGGAGCTGTGGCAGCTGCTCGGTCATGAAGGCAGCATCAGCTATGTGGCTTGGCCGGCTTATGATGAAGCGTTGACTGTAGATGCTGAAGTGGAAATTGTTATTCAGGTGAATGGGAAAATCGTACAGCGTGCATTGATCCCGCAGGACATGAGTCAGGATGATATGCAGAACCATGCGCTGTCGCTTCCGAATGTGAAGGCAGCTGTCGAGGGCAAAACCGTGCGCAAGATTATCGCGGTTCCCGGCAAGCTGGTCAATATAGTAGTGGGTTAAGCGAAGAACGCAATTCTGCCCGCAGCAACGGAGTCATCCGTGCTGCGGGCTTTCTTGGTTTTGGCAGCAGGGTGCCGGTTCCATGCCGGTTGGAGGGATTCTAACGGTCGAGCGGCCCTTGAACGATGCCACCGAGACCGAATAAGGTGTCCAGCTTTTCGACATCTTCATCGAATTTATCGTGTGTGGTGAGGATCAGCTGCTCAAAAACCCCTTCCAGACTGGTCCGCAAATGGTTCAGTGCTTCCGCTGTAATGCCGCCGCGTACGGCGACCCGCTCCTGCAGCTCCTGCGGAGTGAAATTACCTTCGGTCAGCAGTTTCCCTGTGCCTAACAGCATTTCACCAGCGAGCCGGCCAAGCAGGACTTCATCTATGCCTGTAGCCTCAACAGCGGCTTCAATCCACCGCTCAAGAAAAAAACTGATGAACGCGGGACCGCAGCTGGAGAAATCAGAGGCGATCCGGGTATGCCTTTCCTGAATTTCCAGTGGAACCCCTATGAAAGACAGCAACTCCAGCAGCACGAGCCGATCTTGTTTAGTAAGCCTGCTGCCGAATATGCAAAGTGAAGTTCCGCTTTTGGCACAGTGGGTGATGCTGGGAATGATTTTGGCTATTTTGGACGGCAGCGTGGATTCCAGATGGTATAGCATCACTGGGCTGGTGATGGATACAACTATCTGCTCGCTCCGCAGGCAAGAAGAGATTTCATCGGTCAGGGATTTGAATTCCAGCGGCTTAACACAGAGGAAGATGATATCGCTTCCGTCTGCAGTTTCCCTGTTGCTGCCGATGATGATGTCAGGATGGCGTTTTTGAAGCTGTAGAAGCCTGTTCGGGCTGCGGTTGCTGGCCAGCACATCACATGGCTTAAGCGCACCCGAAGACAGGAAGGCGTCTATAAGCAGACTGCCCATACTGCCTGTTCCGATAAATCCCACCTTCATCTAGGGTACCCTCCTTTCAGTATGGCTATGGCCTTGCAGGAATACTCTTCGTTAAATGTATGCGCAGGAGTCTTGGACAAATGACAGGTTTCAACTGTATTTTTGAAAATATACGGGTGGATAGTTGGTTGCCATAAATTATATTTTACAGAGGAGAACAGGATATGAATAAAAAAGGAATAGCTTCGGTATTCGTTGCTGCCCTGCTTGGCGGTGGGTTGTATGGACGGCGGACCGGGAAGAGAATAAGGGCATCGGCGGCTGGGAGACGCTGAATGCCAGTATGGCGCAGACGCTGGGCACAGCGGACAAGCCGGGTACAGCAGTAGCCGCAGGTGGAAAAGATGAGAAGGGCATTGGGGATCAAACAGATGAACACAATAAGGGTGAAACAGCAGATGCCGTGGTAACAGGCGATGTGGCTGGAGGTACGGTGACAGGAGGAAGGCCGGCGGCAGGGGACAATGCGGCAGATTCAACTGGAACCGCAGGGTCCAGCGGAACAGCGGCAGCAGGGAACGGCGCAGCAGCCACAGCAGTTGCAAGTGAAGCAGCTCCTTCGGGGAGCACAGTATCTTCAGGACAGGCTTCCGCAGAAGGCAAAATAAATGTTAACACAGCGGATGCTGCTGCCCTGATGAATCTGCCTGGCATTGGTGAGAAGAAGGCACAGGCGATTATAGACTACCGCAGCAGCAAAGGGGCTTTTCGCAGCTTAGCGGATTTGGGCGGGGTGAAGGGAATCGGGCCGAAGATGCTGGAAAAGCTGAAACCGCTGGTAGCTTTTTAAACTAGGCGTGTAGCTATTACAGGTCTGATATTCATTAATCGGGCGTTCTATTTGAAGCGGAAAGGACAGGTTTTTCCGTATCCGATGTCCTAGTGAGACACCGCCGCAATATGCTACAATAATGAACAACTATCAAAGAGAAAGTGGAGATTGCTAATGACTGTAGCCTACCGCAAAAATTGGGATACTTACTTCATGGATATTGCCTGTATGGTCTCCACACGTTCGCGTTGCTCCCGCCGCCATGTCGGTGCGGTACTGGTACAGGGCAAGAAGCTGCTGGGCACGGCGTATAATGGCGCCCCAATGGGTGTACCGGATTGCTCAGAAGCAGGCTGTATGGTCTCGGAGCAATATGAACGTGAAGTGGTTAATGGCGTGGAGACGATGGTGATGAAGCAGCGCTGCATCCGCACCATTCACGCTGAACAGAACCTGCTGCTGTTCACAGACCGGAGCGACCGGGAGGGCAGCACTGTCTATGTCACGGACGAACCCTGCTGGACCTGCGCCAATATGCTGGCCAACAGCGGAATTGTAGAGATTGTCTATCTGCGTCCTTACCGCAAAGATATGGAGAAGGTAGAGGCCATGCTGGGCTCCAAAGGCATCATCTTCCGGCAATTGGAGAATTATGAGCCGCCTAAGGAAACGATGATCACCGTATCGGAATAACAGGAAGCCGGCCATTAACTGAAATAAAGATAAGCATCAGGGGAGGAACCTCTGTACACGCGATTGTTGCGTATGCAGGGGTTCTTTTTTGGTTGCATCCGCATGTAAGAGTCACAATTCGCCTACGGCTATGAGAACTACAATATACAAGTATGAGGAGGAATATGGATGAAAAAAAGGCCGCTGTTAAGCTTTGCAGTGTGCTGGGTCGCGGGCAGCGTGGCGGGCTGCTTGTTTTCCGGGTATGAGCTTTTAATGTACATAGCAGGTTGTCTGCTGCTGCTTGCAATCGGTGCCGTCGGCGGGAGAAGCGGGTGGAAAATCGCCGCAGTGCTAGGGTTGTCACTGGTTGCGGCGGCCTTCTACTGGGAATGGAATGAAGGAAGAAATGTCAGCCTGCTTCCGGGTGCATGGGAACAATTGGGGACAGAGCTGAATGAGTCTTATGTAAGCGCGGAGGGAGTAATCGTATCCCCTGTGGAGCGGGATGGAGACCGTGTGAGCTTTACGGTGAAGCTGTCGCGGATGGGGCTGAGCGGAACCGGTAAACAAGCCGTTGCGCAGAATCAGCATGCGGACCGGGAACCGGGAGCAGGTGTGGCAGGCGAACGGATCGCTGTGCAAATCAAGCTTCAGGCTGAGCAGGAGATTGTCGTGGCTGCCGGATGGAAGAGAGGAGACCAGGTAGTTATTCTGGGTGAGCTGGAACAGCCGGGGGAGGCGCGGAATTTCGGCGGTTTTGATTACCGCTCCTATTTGCTGACGCAGAGAATTCACTGGCTGCTTAAGGGAGATGGTACAGCAAGTGTACAGGCTTCGCCTCCTGCATCCTGGCATCCTGCCAGCATTCTCCGCTGGAATGATACGGTACGGGCTGCCCTTGGGGCGGAGATGGACCACTTGTTCCAGGAGCCGCATGCAGGATACATGAAAGGCCTGGTTCTGGGCATACAGGACGATTTGGATGAGGAAACCTTCAAGCAGTTCTCACAGCTGGGTCTGACGCATATTCTGGCGATCTCAGGAATGCATGTCGCGGTGTATGTCGGCGTGATCTTGTTCATCCTTAGACGCTGCCGCCTTACCAGAGAGACAGCCCTCACTGTCACTCTGCTACTAGTGCCTGTGTATGTACTCCTGTCCGGTGCCGGGCCATCCATTGTACGGGCTGGCATCATGAGTATGATTGCCCTGCTGGCTGCCCGGTTCGGCATGCTGAAGGACGGGATGAATATTCTCGCAGCAGCGGCATTGATTATGCTGATCTGGAATCCGTATCTGCTGCTTAGCGTAAGCTTTCAGCTCTCTTTTCTCGTGACGGCAGGACTCATGATCTATGTTCCTCTGGTGAACCCGCTGCTGCGAAGACTACCCCGCTGGCTGGGCGGTGCCGTGTCGGTTACACTGATTGCACAGCTGGTTTCTTTTCCGCTGACTATCTACTACTTTAACCAGTTTTCATTGCTCTCCTTCGCTGCTAATTTGGTATTTGTCCCGTTTATTACGTTCCTGGTCCTGCCGATGGGGACACTTGCGCTGCTACTTAGCCGGCTCTGGGACACGGCTGCCGGTGTAACCGCTCATGTTGCTGAACTGCTGAATGATGCCACATTTCGCGCTGTGGAGTGGACAAATGGATGGTCCGGGGGCGTAACGATCTGGAGTTCTCCTACTTTGCTGTGGATGGGGTTGTATTATGGCCTCCTCTATGGTGTGCTCTATACCATGCAGCAGCGTACAGAAGCGCGGCTGGCTCCACAGGCCATGGAGGATGAAACGAAGCCGTTGGCGGAGTTGGATCAACCGGCGGATGACAGAGGAATATGGCGTACAAGGATATGGAGCGGAGCCGGGAGTAATGCGGAACAACTGCTCTTTCAGATGCCGGACTCCTTGCGATGGAGTGGAAGGGCTGTCCTAATTGGTATAGCTGCAATGGTTCTGCTGCTGTATAGGGGCTATCATCCGGAACACCTGGCCGGTGCCGGACGGGTGAGCTATCTGGATGTTGGACAGGGCGACAGTATTTTGATCACTACCCCAGGTGGAGCCCATATTCTTGTGGATGGTGGAGGCACTGTCAGCTTTGGCAAAAAGGAAGCATGGCGCGTCCGCCGCAGCCCGTTCGAGGTCGGAGCCAAAACCCTGCTGCCGCTTTTGAAGCAGAGGGGCATTCACAGGCTGGACGCCATCATTCTAACTCATGGCGATCAGGACCATGCCGGGGGGCTGCAGGCTGTGCTGGAGGGCATGCCTGTCTCTTCGCTTCTGTTCAACGGGACGCTGGCTGATCGGGAGCCTTACCGGAAGCTAATGAACACGGCGCTTGCGGCAGGTGTCCGGCTGTATCCGGTGCAGCAGGGAATGGCGCTTGCTCCGGATGACGATACGGAGCTGATTTTCCTCTGGCCGGAACCGCAGGCGGTGGGAGAGCCTATCCTGCCGGAGGTGGAGGAGCAGAATCACGAATCGGTGGCTTTTCGGCTGCAGATGAACGGCCGGAGTTTTCTTTTTACAGGGGATATGGATAAGGCTGCGGAGGAAGCGATCCTTGCGGACGGCAGGGAGGCGGGAATCGGCGCTGGACAGCCCATTGATGTGCTGAAGGTCGCGCACCACGGCAGCAAAACAGCAACGGGCGCTGCCTGGCTGAACTTCTGGAAACCTGGTGCAGCGGTGATTTCTGCCGGAGTTAACAATCTTTATGGACATCCGAATGGCGATGTGTTGAAGCGTCTGGCTGACAGCAGCACCGCTGTGTACCGGACCGATCTGCAGGGTGAGATTCAGATGGAGGTCCGGCCGGGGGGGATCAATGTACGTCATAAGCTGGAGCCGGAGACTCCTTGATCTTAGCTTTTTTATTGGGAAATGTATGATCGGCCCACGATCTTGTAATTATTTCTGGAACGGGAGGGAACCATTTGCAGTCTGAAGAGTCTTATTAGGCGAGAGGTGAGAGAGATGCAGAGCAACGAATTGCCCTATGCCGTGGCCTATACCCCAACCATGACGCTCCGGGAGATGATGGAGACCTACGGTTCTGATGTGTGGCATTATGCTTTTTTCCTGACCCGCAGCCGGGAGCAGGCAAATGATATCAGCCAGGAGGTGTTCCTAAAGGCGTATAAGGGGATCGGCAAGTACCGCGGTCAAGCTACGATAAAAACCTGGCTGCTGACAATTACACGCAATACGGCGTTCAGCTTCAGACGGAACAGCTTCTGGCACAGATTCAGTCCGCTTGGAAACCGGCAAGGCCCCGGGCAGGCATCTTCGGCAGAAAAAGAAGCCATCGGCAACCAGGTGGTCAGCCGGATCTGGGAGATCATCCTGGCGCTGCCGGATAAGCACCGGGAGGTGCTCGTGCTGGATATCCGGCAGGACTTGTCCGTGGCGGAGATGGCAGCTCTGCTCGGAGTAGCTCAGGGGACAGTCAAATCCAGGCTGGCGCGGGCCAGGGAGAAGGTCAAGACGGCGATGAAGGAGGAGGACTTATGACAACAATACATGATGAGGAAGACAACGTGGTAGTGACCGGAGCAAAAGACTGGTATGCCAAGGCCGGCCGCAGTCCTTTTGCAGAGGATGGCTTTACCCCGGAGCTGATGGCCCGGGTAGAAGCAGCTGCAGGCAGTAAGGGGGAAGCGAAGTCTAAATTCCGTTCCGTCAAAAGCCTCGGCCTCACCTGCCTGGCCGCTCTCATGGTGTTCGGTGTTCTGATCTGGCCGCCGGGTGGCAAGGGAAACGTTGCCGGGCAGCTGTCCTCGCTCTGGGAGAAGACCACGGGCGCGGCGGTTCGGCCTACACCTTCCCCATCGGCGCCCTCACAAGGATTAGGATTGTACATGAGCTCCGCAGAGTTTGAAATCGGCGGACTGAAGTATTATATGCCTATGCCTCTGGACAGAAATAAGTCGCGGGCAATTGCTGTTGAGACATCTGCAGGGATTGTATGGTCACCTCCACCGCCAATGGTAGATTACATGAAGCCGAAATATACACATAACACAGAACCATACACCCTGTATTTGACCCCCAAAGGCCATTCGGAGCTGTCAGCCGCTACAGCCAAAAGAATATATACTTTTCCGCTGTATGCAGGCGGAGCACAGACCTATTTTGATTTAGGATACATCTATGGCGCGGGAAATTACCTTCTGTTTTCCCACAGCACTTATACGCTGGGTGCGGAGCGGACACCTAACACAGGCAAGCTTTCCGTTATAGATCTCAGAAAGGCTGAAGCAGGGGAAGTAATCGTTCCCAGAGAGCTCTTATCGTTTGATTCATCTTTTACTTTATCCTTATACTATTCCTTCATGGCTACTGATCCGGACAGGGAGGAAGTACTGCTGGTCAATTATATGGAGGATGGTAAAGGTGGATATACGCAGCACAGTAAGCTGCTGGACATAGCAACCGGGAAGTCACAGGTGCTCACGGGGAACATCACAATAGAGAAGAAAGAACGGCCTGCAAAGACTCATTATGGCACAATTGCGATTGATACCAAAGAGGATTATTTCGTGGCTCATTATGAAGTGAAAGGGGAGGAGCGTACGGTAGAGATCAATATACAGGCCGGCCAGCAGTGGTATTATGATTGGTGGTATAAAGAACATGGCCAGAAGACCGAGCCGTCTGCAACGCCTAGTAAATAACTTATCCATTAATCTCAATAATGATTACTAGATAATTTACTAAAAAAAAGCTATACTTTCTGAGTGAGTTCGGAAAGTATGGCTTTTCTGCGTGAATTCGCTCTCGCCGAGTGGTTTGGGAAAGCCGGTATTTTCTATATAGAGTGGAGCGGAATAGATGAAGAAGCTGACGATTGAAGATGTCGCCCAGAAGGCGGGAGTATCCAAAAGCACGGTCTCGCAATTTCTAAATAAACGGTTCAAATATATGAGCGAAGCGACCAAAAACCGCATTGCCGATGTAATCGAGGAGCTGAATTATCAGCCTAACGGGCTAGCCCGAAGCCTGAAGCAGAACCGCACGCATATGGTTGGTATTATTGTGGCGAATCTTGATTATTCGTTGTCCATCCAGTGCATCCGGGCGATCGAGAATGAACTGCAGCGCCATGGCATCCAGGTAATTATTTGTAATAGTGATGAGAATGCGGATAAAGAAAACACACATGTAGAGGCGCTTGTGGCCCGTCAGGTGGACGGGTTGATTATTTTTCCGACCGGAGACCATCCGTCTCCCTATACCCGGCTGATCGAAGCGGAATATCCGCTTGTATTCATGGACCGGCTGGTAGAAGGGATTACGACTCAAAGTCTGCTGCTCGACAACGAAATGGCCGTCAAAACAGCCATCAAAGAGCTGACCGGGAAGGGGCATGAGAATATCGCCATCTTGTCGCTCCCGCTTGGCGATCATGCGATCACCCCCCGTAAGGAGCGGATGAGCGGCTACAGAAAGGCCATGGAGGAAGCCGGGCTCAGGATGAATGATGAGTACGTGCGCAGTGTGCCGAGAGAGTCTATTGCTTCCGCGCTGGATGAGCTGTTAAGCCTGCCGCAGCCGCCGACTGCTCTGCTCGCAGCCAACGATCTGGTGCTGGGGGAAATCCTGAAATATGCTAACCGCCACTCCATTGCAATCCCCGGCCAATGGTCGGTGGTTGGGATTGATGATGCGGAATTTGCCCGGATCTACAATCCGGCTATCACAACGATCCGGCAGCCTGCCTATGAAATGGGAATGAAGGCCGCCAAAATCATGCTTTCTCTGATTGAGGATCAGGGGGACGCTATGCCGATCACGTACAGGTTCCCTCCAGCGCTGCAGCTGGGGCAGTCCGTACAGGCTCCAATGCCAACCAAGTAAAACGATTTGTTCATAAGCATTGGCTACGCCTAGCAAAAAGCCCTCCACCGTCTAGTAAAGACGGTGGAGGGCTTTTATAGCATCGGGATGGGTGTGCATATAGAGTGCAGCACTTCTTTGGAAGCAGCCTGCTTACACGCCTGCCTTCATAAACTTTTCCAGCCCGACGCGGGTAGGCAGTCCATCCATGTCTCCAGGAGACATCACGGCGAGTGCGCCAATCGCATTGCCGCGTTTCACGGCTTCGGCAACGGTCAGCTTTTCCAGCATCGCGCTGATTACACCAACTGCAAAGCCGTCACCGGCGCCCACAGTATCAACAACGGTTTCTACCTTGAAGCCGTCGACATAACCTTCTTCACCGGAAGCCGTTTTGTAATAAGCGCCTTCAGGACCAAGCTTGATAACCACCAGCGATACACCGCGCTCCAGGTAATAGCCGGCAATTTCTTCAGGAGTCTCAAGGCCTGTAAGGATTTTGCCTTCACCGAGCCCTGGCAGGAACCAGTCGCAGCGTGTGGCCAGATCGTTAATGGTGTTCACCATGGTTTCTTTGTCCGGCCAGAGGGTTGGGCGCAGATTCGGATCAAGGGAGACGGTTTTTCCGCTCTTCTTCATAAATTCCATGGCGTACAGCGAGAATTCATGGCAGGTCTTCGACAATGCCGAAGAGATGCTTGTAACGTGCAAATGCCCTGCGGAAGCGAAATACGCCTCATCGAAATCGGCCAGACTCAGCTTGGAGGCCGCGGAATTTTTGCGGAAATACTCAACCTTGGGATCACCGGTCAACACCTTGGATTTGATCAGCATGCCGGTTGGAAATTCTTTGGTGTACGTGATGCTGCCGGTATCAATTTGCTCTTTATTCAGCGCACCAACTATAAATTGGCCGAAGTTGTCCTCGCCAAGTTTCGTTACATACCCGGTTTTGTGCTCAAGACGTGATAATCCGGTAGCCACATTGCTCTCTGCACCGGCCAGCGCTTTGGAAAAAGAAGTAACTTCGTGCAGCGGGCCCACCTCATTGGCATAAAACATAGCCATCGGCTCTCCGAATGTAACTGCATCCAGCTGTTTGCTCATGAATATTTCCTCCTCGGGGTAAGCGTACAACCCCTGTATAAATGATTTGTAATTTGAAATTATCATATAAATCGGTTTTCTACAATAAGACTCGCCCCGCTCAAATGAAATTTTTTAATGTGATCATATCAGATAGATCATGAAATCCCTTATTATAAAAGGGTTTTTGTGAGTATTTCGAGGATTTTACGTTCTGTTCACATAAAAATATATTGACGTAAGAAGACATTGTTATTACTATTTTCTTATAAGGTTTTGGCTTATGGTTAGTAAATTAGATAAAAATGTTTATCTAAATTAATATTCTAAATATCAAGGAATTAATGAAAGGGAGTTTATGATGAAGAAAATAAAAGTATTGCAGAACATCACATCCGTTGGCGTGGTAGCTGTTATTCGTGCCGACAATGCAGACGATGCTTTCAAAATGTCCGCAGCCTGTATCGAAGGTGGACTGAATAACATTGAAGTTACCTTTACCACTCCGGATGCCGACGTAGCAATCAAACGGCTGGTAGCCGAATACGGAAGCCAAGCAGTGATCGGTGCAGGTACTGTACTTGATCCTCTTACGGCAAGAATCGCTATTCTGGCAGGTTCCGAATTTGTGGTCAGTCCTTCTTTTGAAGAAGAAACCGCCAAAATGTGTAATCTCTACGGTATCCCGTATATGCCTGGCTGCATGACACTTAATGAAATGAAAGAAGCATTGAAGCTGGGTGTGGATGTATTGAAGCTGTTCCCGGGCAGCGCCTTCGGACCGGATTATGTCAAAGCCGTTAAAGGACCGATGCCGCATGTCAACATTATGCCTACTGGTGGCGTGGATCTGAACAACATGGAAAAATGGATTTCAAACGGCTGCATCGCTGTAGGCATCGGAGGCAACCTGACTGCTCCAGCCAAGGAAGGCCGCTACGACCAGATCACTGAGCTTGCCGCCAAATATGTGGCGAAGTTCAAGGAAATTAAAGGCGCTTAAGTCCGCTCCTATTAATAACTATACAAAGATTCAATTACACACCAGCCGGTTTGCACCTTAAAAGGGTACAGGCCGGCTGTTTTGCATCTTTTTGATTTCACTTTTGTTACAATCTTTCTATAAAAGAGTATTTGAATGATTGAAGCTTCCCCTGTATGCTTAGTAAGGATTATGGATACCAAAAAAATTGATTACAGGCTTGCAACAAATTCGCAGTCTTGCGCGTCAGTAAGATTGCATAGAGAGGGGGAACCTTCGTGGTGGAGCAGGGACTCATCAGAGCCGCTCAAGCGGGCGATCGCGACGCTCTAATCACCCTATTGCGAGAAATTGAAGGGCATGTATATAAGACGGCCTTCTACATTCTGCATAATGAACAGGATGCTTTGGATGCTTCACAGGAGGCGCTTATCCGCGTGTATACCAAAATAGGTTCTTACGAGGAAAAAGCCCAGTTCAAAACATGGGTACAGCGGATCGTGACCAACATATGTATTGATAAGTTCAGAAGAACGAAACCTACGGTTTCCATTGATGAACATGAGATGGTGTTTCCGGATACACATAATGTGGAACGTGAAGTGTTGTCCGGTTACCTGGCAGAGGATATACGGGAGGCGATTGATCAGCTTCCGGAACATCACCGCACGGTAATCGTACTGAGGTATTTGCAGGATTTTTCTTACAACGAGATTGCAGATTCGCTGGATCTGCCCTTGAATACAGTGAAATCGTATCTGTTCAGGGCAAGGCAGCAACTGCAGAATAGACTTCAGGAGTATCAGAAAGGTGGTGTATCAGGATGAAATGCGCGGAGGTGATGGAATGGATGCACCGCTATCTGGATCATGACTTGAGCCAAGAAGAAATCATTGAAATGTTCCGTCATATCGACAATTGTCCTTCGTGCGCGGATGTCTTTGACCGTCTGAATGTGCTTTCCCAGCAACTTGAGCAGCTGCCGGACGTGAAGCCACCTTTCAGTCTCGTTGATTCGATTTTGCCTCAGCTTGACGAGCTGGATCGCAGTGCCGACCAGGAACCGGTCATGACGAGCACAGAAGGATCGAAGGTTGTTCCGTTCACCCGTAAAAGCACCCGTGGCAAATTCTCCAAGGGTTCGTCCCTGGCGACACGGACAGGCATTGGTGCAGTGGCGGCAGCAGTGATACTGCTAATAGCTATTTTTAACATGCCTGACAGTATGCCGGCTGCAGATGTGGATATGGCACTCAATCAGGCTGCAGATACAAACTCTGGACAGACTATGCAAAAGACTGAAGAGGCGGCAGGGTCTGAACCGGGTGCAGTACAGGACGGCAGCGGGGATAGCGTAAATGGCGCAGATAGGGCGGCAGGGATTACAGAACAGAATAATAATACTTTTTCAGCTACCGGGAACAATACTTCCGGCGGTGCTGATGAGATGGTGACTTCATCTACGGCACCAACTCCGGATTCCCCGGCGGTTACACCTGACCCAACCAAACAGCCGGCATCCTTCAAGCGGCAGATCATAGCGGAGCCTGACAAGGACCCTGCCACACCTGCGGTAGAGGATATGAAGATCAGCACTTCTGGTCCGGATACCAGCGAAGCTAAGGATTCTCAGGACAGCCCGCCAAAAAGCGGAGGCGGAGCGAATAATTCCATCAGCGAGTCGCAGCAGTCTCCTTCATCGGAAGAAGCCGGGGTGATGGGCTTGCGCTCGGCACTGGTCGCACCCTCGCCTTTGACATCGCCTGACGGTCGTCTTGGCGCTGAGCTCGCAGGACAGCAGCTTGTACTCTATGCTATACCGGAAGGCGCTGCGAGAGACGATTGGACGGTGCTGACATCACTTCCCCTGGAGGGGGAATGGGTGTCCGGCCAGTGGTCGGAAGATAGCCGTGTGTTCACTTATGTGACCCTGAAGAACGGCAATCAAATGACCAAGAGCTATACCGTCCCGGATTCGGTAGTATCTGCGGCACCCTCGGGTTCACCAGCAGCTTCTTCTACAGCACCTGCGGCTACTCCGGACGCGGCAACGTCTACAAAATAATCGCAGAGTGGAACTTTTTACGCAGTATAGGAATATACTATAGTAAGAGGACAGGAGATACAGGATCGTGAGAACCATCGGTATGACCGCCGGCTGGAAAGTTTCTAGAGCTTTTCCTACCGTCGTTTATATAGATGCGCCGCGGAAACGGAGCAACTTTGGCAATGCTGCCGGAGTTGCTCCGTTTTTGCGCGGATATCTGCCGACTCCACTTCATGTCTATGTTTAAAGATGCTTTTTTGTTACAATATTCAAAGACTGAAATGGAAAAGGAAGTGGCGGGATGGATGCCAAAACGGCGGCCAAAGACATCAAACAAGGGAATGTATTGCCACTCTACGTGCTGTACGGCAGCGAGAAGTTCCGGATGAATGAATTTGCGGCTTTTCTGGAGGATCATCTGATTGCCAAAGAGGACCGGGATTTTGCTGTCATTCCCTTTGATCTTTCCGAGACGCCGGTGCAGGCGGTTGTGGAAGAAGCGGAGACTGTGCCGTTCATGGTGGAGCGGAAGCTGCTGCTGGTGCGTGACGCCTCCCTGTTCACTGCAGGCAAGGATAATGCCAAGATCGAACATCGCATAGAAGTTCTCAGCGAATATATGCAGCATCCGGCAGATTTTAGTATCATCGTCTTCATGGTCAATAATGACAAGCTGGATGAACGAAAAAAAATCGTTAAGACAGCCAAGGCTGCAGGGACTGTGCTTGCCTTTAATCCTTTAGGCGCAGAGGAACTGCTGCGCTGGGTCGAGAAGGGCTTACGGGAACGGGGCTGCGTGTCCGCACCGGGTGCAGCAGCGGCTCTTGTGGCCAATGCCGGAACAGGACTACAGGGATTGTCGGCGGAAATGGACAAGCTGAGCCTGTTTGCAGGCAAGGGCGGGACGGTGGATGCCGCAGCAATTGAGAGCCTTGTACACCGCGGGACCGAACAGAACGTGTTCACGCTGGTAGAGGATATCGCCAATCTGCGCCTGGACAAGGCGCTGAATACACTCTATGAGCTGCTGAAGCAGCGGGAAGAGCCTATTAAGATTGCGGCGCTGATTGCGAGACAGTTTCGGATGATTTTGCAGGTGAAGGATCTGTCAGCCCAGAGCTACTCACAAGGCCAGATCGCTTCCCAACTGGGGCTGCATCCCTATGCCGTCAAGCTTGCCGGTGAACAGGCTCATAAGTTCGAGAGCCAGCGGCTGCGGCAGATTCTCAGCTTTCTGGCTGACCTGGACTACCAGATGAAGACAGGGGCTATCGACAAAGTGCTGGGTTTGGAGATGTTCATGTTACGGCTAGGAGCCTGAAGGTGAACCGGTGATTTCAAGATTGTAATAACATAAAGCCTGCTCCGCAGCGTAGGAACGCTAACGGGCAGGCTTCTGTTGGTTATTTTTGCTTAAAAACAAAAACAAAAAAACCTAACCGTATGCAGCATAGCGGTCAGGTTCTTATAGTGCTCATTATTAATGTCGCCCTTGGCTTAGGCTTGAGCCTTAAGAGCGTTCAATTTCTTCGCCAAGCGGGATTTTTTGCGGGCAGCCGCATTTTTATGAACCAGGCCTTTAGTTACAGCCTTGTCCAGCTTTTTGGAAGCAGCTTGGAAAGCAGCTTGAGCAGTTTCCACTTCAGTACCAGTCAGAGCTACATCAGCAGTTTTCACAGCTGTACGAAGCGCGGATTTCTGGGAAGCGTTCAGTGCACGGCGTTTCTCGGCCGTCTTGACGCGTTTTACCGCGGATTTGATATTTGGCATTGCATTCACCTCCTGAAAGACATTCGAAATCATCAAATGATTCACAACTTAAAATAGTTTAGCATGACCGCACACAAAATGCAAGACTAATGCTTTTAATTTAACCCATTCCTGCTTGAATAAAGCAAGGCCTTCACTCGCACACTATCATCAATATGGATAAGGAGGCTGAACTAATAATGGAACTGGATCTTCAGCTATATTCGGTACGCACAGATTTGGCGCTGGAAGCCAAAGAAATGGCTCAGGGACCGCAAAAAACGCCTATCCCCGGTGTGAACGAAGAGGTAGAGGAAGCGGATGGCATTAAGGTCACCCGTCTTGCCGTAGCGAATAATGCAGGCTCACAGGCCATTGGACGCGCCATAGGAAACTACGTGACGCTGGAGGTTCCGGCACTTCGCGGCGGCGATACTGGTCTGCAGCAGAAGGTATCCGTGGTTTTTGCCAGAGAATTTGAACAGTTCATGGACAGAATCGGTATTGACCGCGACTCGTCGGTGCTGATTGTCGGCCTTGGCAACTGGAACGTGACTCCGGATTCACTGGGACCGCTCGTTGTGGAGAATTCGCTGGTTACACGCCAGTTCTACGAGCTGGTTCCCGATCAAGTCTCTCCGGGTTACCGCAAGGTGAGCGCAATTGCACCAGGTGTGCTGGGGCTGACCGGTATTGAATCCAGTGAAGTGGTCCAGGGAATCGTGGACCGTACGAAGCCCGACGTGATTATCGCGATAGATGCACTGGCATCCCGTTCACTGGAACGAATTAATACGACCATTCAAATCGCCGATATCGGCATCCATCCCGGTTCCGGAATTGGCAATAAACGCCGGGGGCTAACCAAGGAAATTCTCGGGATTCCCTGTATTGCGATCGGCGTTCCTACCGTCTGCTATGCTTCAACCATCGTGAATAATGTGCTGGAGATGATGAGCAGGCATTTTGGACAGGTTGGAGCCGGAGCCGCCCATACCAAAGAAATAATGGGCATGCTGGACGACATCTCTGAACAGGAACGGCTGTCGCTCGTCAAAGAAGTGCTGGAACCGCTCGGACATGATCTGATTGTTACGCCGAAGGAAATTGATGAATTTATTGAAGAAATCGCCAACATCGTAGCCAGTGGGCTGAACGCTGCGCTCCATGAGGCTGTGGATCCGGGCAATGTGGGAGCGTATACCCACTGAAACCTGTCCTGCGGTACGCCATGCCCGCCCAGTCTGCCTGCCGGCAGCGGTCGGGCTTTTTTTCGTAGGATGAACAATGCTTCATTTTGACGGCCTGGTTAGGCAGGTCTTCCTTTTCTCTCATTTCAGGTTCTACCATTCCTCTTCCGCTCATAGATTGGGAGTATAAGAGATTACAGAGGGCTGGAGGAGGACATAACAATAATGAACAGAAAATGGTTTCAGCTATGGAATATCGGCCGGCTGCGGGGAAAGCTGCTGGATATCCTGTCGCTGGGGAGAACGATGCTGCTGCTGGCCGGAGGTTCACTTGTGTTTTTTATGCTGCTTGGAGCCGGTGGATTGGCCGGTCAAAAGCTGAACTCTTCACCCATTCCGTCAATGAGAGGGTTGGCGGCTTCCTTATCCAGCGGGTTTTTTATGGAACTGCTCGGTATGGAGGTTCCCCATCTGCCGAAAGGTGAAGAGCCGTCTGCATTTTCGGGCAAAAACGTAACTTCCTTCGTCTTTCGGATGCTGACCAGTGTGGACCCCGGCGACCCGAAAAGCCTGCTCTCCCGTGAGGTTCCGGGCCTGGCCGCGGATGATCCGTTCCTGCTACGTCTGGGCTCTGGCGGGGCTAAGGATGCTCCTGCGGATTACCATCCGGGAACGGATGAGCTGGCAGCTGGAGATTCCGGTGGGAATGGTAAAGGGGATGAGACAGGAACAGAAGCGGGGTCAGGCGGAACAGAGCCTGCGCACAGCGACGGATCGGACGAGCCGGATGGCGGTGAAACGGCCGCACCGCAGCCTGAGCCCACCATCGCACCGGATTCATCAGGCGGCAACGGCAGTGAGTCCATACCCGGCAGCAGCCAGGATACTTCGATCAAACGGATCTTAATCTATCATTCCCATCCCCGCGAGGCCTATAATCCGCTGCTGGGGGTAGAGAGTGACAATCCAAGCTCCGCTATTCCTTCCAAAAATGTAATGCTGGTAGGATCATATATTGCCAAAAGACTGGAGCAGCGCGGAATTGGTACTGTTCACAAACAAGAGGATTACGCCACGAAGGTGCCGGATTACAATTGGAACTTTTCCTATAAATATTCAAGAATGACTGTCAAGGCAGTGCTAAGTGCCAACCAGGAAATGAATGAAATGATAGATATCCATCGTGATTCGCAGCGGCATGGTAAAACCACAGCCGTCATAGACGGGAAAAGTTACGCTCAGGTGTATTTTATCCTTGGTCATGCGAATAAAGATTGGAAGAAGAATGAGGCGTTCGCCAACAAAATTCATCAGCTGCTTGAAAAAGACTATCCGGGTGTTTCCCGTGGCATCTGGGGCAAGTCCTCCGGGAATGGCAATAATGGTGAGTATAATCAGACTCTTTCTCCTAACAGTGTATTAATTGAGGTGGGCGGTATCGACAATTCTGCAGATGAACTGAAGCGGACGGCGGATATTTTGGCGGATGCGATCGCCGATGTGTACTGGAGCAGCCATGATGCAGAGAAAGCGGCGGCACCTGATGCCGGGGTAGGCACAGGGAAGTAAAGTGACTGAATCATAAAAGTAGAGAGGGGGACATTCAGATGTCGCGGTTCGGCAAAAAACTGGTCGTAGTCGGCATATCGTTGGGGATCGGCATATTGGCAGGCATGCAGTTCAGCAGCAGTTTGGGTACAAATGCTTCTACCGCAGTGCCTGGCTGGAATGGTGCAACCGGGACAGCTCAAACTGCCCCTGCTGGCCAGAAGACTGAGGTGCATTCAGTCCCAGTGACAGGTTTGGCGCAAGGCGGGCAAGCCTATGTGTATGTTCCTGTGACTGTAGATCCTGTCACTGGCGAGTACAAGGTTGCCCAGGTGCAGCCGCAAACCCCTGCGGGCCAGAGCGCAGCCGGCAATCTGCCGCAGCAGGAGGTTCCGGACTACAGCCGTATGAGTCCTGAACAGATCCTTATCCCTGATGAGCAGAAGCCCACAGTGGACAAGCTTGCCGACAAAACAGCGGGGCTGCTGCAAGAAGCGTCGCAAAAGAGTATCCGCTGGGTGGTCTCACTGTTCGATTCTGCTAAGGAATAAACTGACTCGGACCCCGCAATGCGGCCCATCATGAATTTTTGATTCCTACAAAGTAGCGGATTCACCATCCTCAGGGGTGGAGAATCCGCCTTTTTCTATGCCGCAGATCCTTTCTTGGAGCGTATGGGGTCAGGCGGGATTGATGGGCGAAGCGTGTACTGTTATAATAAGTGGATTAACATTAGGCTGTCTGTGGGGGTAAGGAATGACTGACGTTCAGAAAAGACAACAACAAATCCGCAATTTCTCGATTATTGCACATATAGACCATGGTAAATCGACACTGGCCGACCGCATTTTGGAATATACAGGTGCGCTTACTTCGCGCGAAATGCAGGAGCAGGTGCTGGACCAGATGGATCTGGAGCGCGAACGCGGCATCACCATCAAGCTGCAGGCTGTGCGCTTGACCTACCGTGCCGATGATGGGCAGGATTATTATCTCAACCTGATTGACACACCGGGGCATGTCGATTTCACGTATGAAGTTTCCCGCAGTCTTGCAGCCTGTGAAGGCGCACTTCTGGTGGTAGACGCTGCACAGGGAATTGAAGCCCAGACCCTGGCCAACGTATATCTGGCGCTGGACAACGACCTGGAAATTCTGCCGGTCATCAACAAGATTGACCTGCCGAACGCTGATCCTGACCGGGTGAAGCAGGAAATTGAGGATGTCATCGGACTGGATACCAGTGAAGCGGTACTAGCTTCCGCCAAAGCCGGTATCGGCATCAAGGAAATCCTGGAACAGGTAGTGAAGCAGGTTCCTGCACCAACCGGGAATTCCGAAGAACCGCTGAAGGCGCTAATTTTTGACTCACATTATGATCCGTACAAAGGTGTTATCGTATATGTGCGCGTTATTGATGGCAGTATCCGCGCCGGTTCGAAGATTAAGATGATGGCAACGGACAAGACCTTCGAGGTGATTGAGGTCGGTGCGTTCATGCCGCGTATGAGCATCGTATCCGAACTTAACATCGGTGATGTTGGTTTCATCGTTGCCGGAATCAAGCATGTCGGCGATACCCGCGTGGGTGATACCGTAACAGACGCCAAGAATCCGACACCGGAGCCGCTGCCGGGTTACCGCAAGATCAACCCGATGGTCTATTGTGGTCTCTATCCGATCGAAACCTCGGATTACAATGACTTGCGCGAAGCACTGGAGAAACTGCAGCTCAACGATGCTTCACTCAGCTTTGAGCCGGAAAGCTCAAGCGCGCTGGGCTTTGGCTTCCGTTGCGGCTTCCTGGGACTCTTGCACATGGAGATTATTCAGGAGCGGATTGAGCGTGAATTCAATCTGCCGCTGATCACCACGGCACCAAGCGTAATTTACCGCATTAAGCTGACCAACGGTGAGATCATTCAGATCGACAATCCTTCGCATTATCCGGAGATTGGCACGATCGACTATATTGAAGAGCCGTATGTCAAAGCCGGAATCATTGTGCCGAACGATTACGTAGGTACGGTCATGGAGCTGTGCCAGAACAAACGCGGTGAATTCGTCAATATGGAGTATCTGGACACAAGCCGAGTCACCATCACATATGAGATTCCGTTGTCCGAGATTGTCTATGACTTCTTTGACCAGCTGAAATCAGGAACGAAAGGGTATGCTTCCTACGATTATGAAGTATCGGGCTATCGCCAGTCGAACCTGGTTAAGATGGACATTCTGCTAAATAATGAGCAGGTCGATGCCTTGTCATTCATCGTCCACCGTGACCGCGCTTATAACCGCGGCCGCATCATTTGTGAGAAGCTGCGCGGTATTATTCCGCGGCAAATGTTCGAGGTGCCGATTCAGGCATCTGTCGGAACAAAAGTCGTGGCCCGCGAGACGGTTAAGGCGATGCGCAAGAACGTCCTAGCCAAATGCTACGGCGGTGACATTTCGCGTAAACGGAAGCTGCTGGAGAAGCAGAAGGAAGGTAAAAAGCGCATGAAACAGGTCGGTAGCGTTGAAGTGCCGCAGGAAGCGTTCATGGCGGTGCTTAAGATTGACGAGTAGCTTGTAGCGAGCCCCGGCTCGTGCTGAGTAACGAACGCTAGTGTGTTCTGAAGGGAAGCCTGACGGCTTCCCTTTTCTGGCTAAATAGCTTGAACTTTTGAAATATACGACCAGGGAAAAGTGGCGGAAGAGAAGTTTGGAACTGTAGGAGCGAATACGTCCGCCATTGTCTGCGGATTTCCACCGCGAACAGCGTGCAAATCAAGAAATCTGCAGACAACCGCGGCCGGAAGTCCAAACATTATCAGCAGTCACGACCATTCCCGAAGTAGAACCATCACAAGTTCAATCTATATAGATATATAATTTTGAACAAAGGAGACAGCTATGACAAACCTGAATAATGGCCGTCCCCCGGAGGCTGTATACATTCATATCCCTTTCTGCACCAATAAATGTTTTTACTGTGATTTCAATTCCTATGTCCTGAAGGATCAGCCAGTCATGGATTACCTGCAAGCGCTGGACCGGGAAATGGAACTTACGGTGAAAAATACTCCGCCTGGCGTGATCAAGACGATTTTTGTCGGCGGGGGAACTCCTACGGTGCTGAAGCCGGATGAAATGGCCTATTTTCTAAAATCGGTCCGCACACACTTCCCCCAGTGGGATGAGAATATAGAGTTCTCTATGGAAGCTAATCCTGGAACCACAGATCAAGATAAGCTTGCAGTCATGAAGGAAGGCGGCGTCAACCGGGTCAGCTTTGGCGTACAGGCTTTTCAGAATGAGCTGCTAAGCGGCATTGGGCGCATTCATAACGTGGATGATGTCTACCGAAGTCTGGAGAATGCGCGCAGTGTGGGTCTGCATAATCTGTCGGTAGATCTTATGTTCGGACTGCCGAACCAGACCGTCGATATGCTGAGGGAGAGTATATCCAAGGCACTGGAGCTGAATTTGCCGCATTATTCAATCTATAGCCTCAAGGTCGAGGAGAATACACTGTTTCATACCCTCTTTAACAAGAACAAGCTTCCGCTGCCCAGCGAAGAGGATGAACTGGAGATGTACCTCCTGCTGATGTCTACTATGGAAGCTGCAGGTTACGGGCAATATGAGATCAGTAACTTTGCCAAGCCGGGGATGGAGAGCCGTCACAATATTACGTATTGGCGTAATGAGGATTACTATGGCCTAGGGGCCGGGGCGCATGGATATGTGAAACGGCAGCGGCATATGAATATCAAGGGTGTGAATCCGTACATTGAATCTTCACTTAAGGGACTGCCGCGTCTGGACAGCTTCAGGGTCTCCGAGCAGGAGGCGATGGAGGACTTCATGATGGTTGGCCTACGCATGCGTGAGGGTGTGTCGGATCAAGCGTTCCAGGCACAGTTCGGGAAGTCTCTGCAGGATATTTTTGAAGGGTCGCTGAATAAAATGCTTACCGCCGGTCTGCTCGAGCAGGATGGTGACATCTATCGCCTAAGCAAGCAGGGTATCCTGTTCGGGAACGATGTTTTCGGCGAATTTGTCGGGGCTTTGACAGAGGTTTAATTTTAAAATATATCTTGAATTGTAATTCACTCTGTTGTATATTTATTCATATTAACAACAAGGGGTGAGTCAAAGTGCTTGTCAAAACGGAGAAGGTCCGCCAGTCGGCTCCTGAGGGAGACCACAAGGTGATATGCAGAAATGCTACGGTGGAAGATGTAGAGCCGCTGTATTTAATGATAGAAGAATACGCTCAGCGCGGAATTATGCTTCCCCGTTCCAGGCAAGCACTGACCCGCCAGATTGACCAGTTCGTGATCGCCGAATTAGGCGGCCAATTCATCGGCTGCGGATCGCTGTTCAGACTGGGCGCTGATCTCGTGGAGGTCCGTTCGATCGGATTGCGTGATGAGGGTAAAGGCAAAGGCGTGGGTTCGATGATCCTGGAGAAGCTGACGGAAGAAGCCAAACGCCAGAAGATTCCCAAGATTATGGCGCTGACTTATGCAGTGGACTTTTTTCTCAGAAACGGCTTTACCGTTGTAGAGAAGGAGATTTTCCCGGAGAAGGTCTGGACCGATTGCGTGAACTGCAAGAAGCAGCTTGCCTGCGATGAAATCGCCGTGCTGAAGAAGCTGGATTAATAACCAGAGCGGCATTAGCCTAACTGGCTTACCTTATATAAGATGCATAACCACTTTTCTGCAGACGGAATCCGTTTGCGGAAGAGTGGTTTTTTTGATTACATCTGATAACCATTGAGTGGATGAGGCCAAAGAAGAATTTGGTGGCAACGAATGTGAAGCTTATGCGTATAGCAAAGAGGGGTGTACATTGTTATCGCTGATCTGAACGCAGAGGAAGGGCTTAGGACGGCGGCTGAACTTGAGCGGATGGGCGGGGAGTGTCGCTTCATTCCGATGGATGTCACTGATGGAACTGCGGTAAAAGCAATGGTAGATGGTATTTACCGGGATTTTGGGCGTTTGGATTATATGTTCAACAATGCTGGAATTGCAATGTACGGGGAGATTGGGGATATGACACAGGAGAACTGGCAAAGGATCGTGGATGTGAATCTGTGGGGAGTCATTCATGGGGTGCAGTCAGCCTATCCTTTAATGATGAAACAAGGGTTCGGGTACATTGCCAATACGGCTTCTGCAGCTGGTCTCGGACCTGCTCCTGGAAGTGGTGCTTATTCTGCGACGAAGCATGCGGTGGTCGGGCTGACGACTTCTCTGCATTATGAGGCAGAGGCATACGGTGTCAAGGTAAGCTGCCTGTGTCCGGCATTTGTCGACACGCCGATTTTTGAAAGCGGTGAGGCGGTACATATGGATAAAATGAAGGTGTTGACCCAAGTTAAAAAGCAAAAGCTTATGACACCGGAGTATTTTGCCGCTCTTGCGTGTAAAGGCTTGGAGAAAAATGAAGCGCTGGTGAACCCCATGCCGCTGCGCCGGACGATGGATATTTTGTTTACGCTTTTTCCTTTTCTGCACCGTAAGGTAATGCAACTGGTCTGCCGAACGTCGCGGGAAGCCCGGATCGGCTGAAATAGGCGCAGCGAAGATATTGAACTGACTTGACAATGCCAAGGTCAGTTTGGTATTTTTGTATTAGTGGTTAGCACTCATCTGACTAGAGTGCTAACGAATCGGGAGCCACAGCCGACAGGAGGGGATTTGCATGTTAACCGAACGCCAGAGAATGATTTTGAATGCCATCGTAGATGATTACATTACTTCTGCCGAGCCGGTTGGTTCGCGAAGCATTTCCAAACGGGGAGATGTAGGCTACAGTCCTGCAACCATCCGTAACGAAATGGCCGACTTGGAGGATCTGGGCTATCTGGAACAGCCTCATACCTCTGCAGGCCGGATTCCTTCCCATAAGGGCTACCGTTATTATGTGGACCATCTGGTACCATGGAATTCGGCTGAATCGGCGGAAATGGGCACGATCCGTGAATTTTTTGCCGAGAAGCTTAATGCCACGGAGCAGGTTATCCAGCATGCGGCAATGATTCTATCCAATATGACGAATTACACTTCCATCCTTTTGGGGCCGGAGGTTTTTCATACTTCATTGCGCCATTTCCAGCTGCTGCCGCTGGATGACAACACCGCCGTGGCGATCATTGTTACAAGTACCGGCCAGGTAGAGAATAAGACTGTAACTATTCCACCGGGAATTTCTCTGTCCGAGATGGAGAAAGTGGTAAACCTGCTCAACAGCAAGCTGGTGAATGTTCCGCTCTATAAGCTGAAGAGCCAGCTGTATTCCGAGCTTGGGGAGGAAATGCAGCGCCACATCTCCCACTATGAGGAATTAATGAAGGTACTGGACACGGCACTCGAAAGTGACCATGAACAGCGTATCTATCTCAGTGGAGCGACTAATATGCTTACCCAGCCGGAGTTCAAGGACGTCGATAAGGTGAAGAATATTCTCGACCTGCTGGAAGAAACGCCTACACTCCTCAAAATGCTTGCTCCCGCATCCGGGGGGACCGGAATGCAGGTGCGTATCGGCATGGAGAATAAGCATGAGGCTTTTGCCAACTGTAGTCTGATTACTGCCACGTACTCGCTGGACGGGAAGGCGCTTGGGAGCATTGGCATCCTGGGTCCAACCCGGATGGAATATGCGCGCGTAATGGGCATACTGGGGATTCTGTCCCGGGATTTGACAGCGATGCTGGCACACTGGTATAAGTGAACAGAGCGTAATTGATTTCGTGACTGATTTTAAGGAGGTGAAGACAACTTGAAAGAGGAAAAGATTCAGGATACTAATGAAATTAAGGATCAGGTAATACATGAGAATCAGGCAGCCGATGAGGCTGAAACAGCCCCTGAGCATGGTGCAGAAGCTTCGGAAGAGGCCTTCGAGGAGGCTTCGGGAACTGGAGAAGCAACGAGACGCCTGCAGGAGCTGGCTGAAGAATATCAAGGACGTGCGCTGCGTGTGCAGGCCGATTTTGATAACTTCCGCCGCCGTACCCAGAAGGAAAAAGAGGAATTGGCACAGTATGCCACAGCCAAGCTGGTTGGTGAACTGATTCCGGTACTCGACAACTTCGAACGTGCAATTGCCACAGCTCCGGCCAGTCCGGAATTCGAGGCGTTTAACAAAGGTGTGAATATGATTTTCCAGCAGCTGGAAGGGGTATTGAAGTCTGAAGGCCTTGCAGCCATGGAATCAGTAGGACAGCCTTTCAACCCTGAATACCATCAGGCCATCATGCAGGTGGAGAGCGAGGAACACGAGGAAGGCATCGTGACGGAAGAGGTCCAAAAGGGCTATCTCCTGAAGGATAAGGTTCTTCGTCCAGCCATGGTCAAAGTCAGCATGTAGTCCTGTCTATATATGCCGGTTGTATATGAGTTCCAATCCATTACTTAATAGAAAATCCAACTGGAGCTAAGGCTCCATATCATTTTGAGGAGGCACATTACTGTGAGTAAAGTTATCGGTATTGACTTAGGAACCACCAACTCTTGCGTGGCCGTTATGGAAGGCGGCGAAGCCGTCGTTATTCCGAATCCGGAAGGTGCGCGTACAACCCCATCGGTTGTAGGCTTCAAGAAAGACGGCGAGCGTATCGTCGGCGAAACAGCCAAACGCCAGGCCATTACGAACCCGGACCGTACCATCGCATCCATCAAACGCCACATGGGCACGAACCACAAAGAAAGCATTGACGGCAAAGACTACTCGGCACAAGAGATCTCGGCCATGATCCTGCAAAAGCTGAAATCCGATGCTGAAGCTTATCTAGGCCAAACCGTTACTCAAGCAGTAATCACGGTTCCAGCCTATTTCAATGACAGCCAGCGTCAGGCAACTAAGGATGCAGGCAAAATTGCCGGTCTGGAAGTTCTGCGTATCGTGAACGAACCAACAGCAGCGGCTCTTGCTTACGGTCTGGAGAAATCCGAAGACCAAACCATCCTCGTCTATGACCTTGGTGGCGGTACATTCGACGTATCCATTCTTGAACTGGGCGACGGCTTCTTCGAAGTAAAAGCTACAAGCGGTGATAACCGTCTTGGCGGCGACGACTTTGACCAAGTGGTTATGGATTTCCTCGTATCTGAATTCAAAAAAGAGCAGGGCATTGACCTGAGCAAAGATAAAGCAGCAGTACAACGTCTGAAGGATGCCGCAGAAAAAGCGAAAAAAGAACTGTCCGGCGTACTGACTACTACTGTATCCCTTCCGTTCATCACGGTTGTTGACGGCGTGCCTCAGCACCTTGAAATCAACCTGACCCGTGCGAAATTCGACGAGCTGACTGCAGGCCTGGTTGAACGTACACTCGGACCTACCCGCCAAGCGCTGAGCGATGCAGGTATGACTCCGGCTGATCTGAACAGAATCGTACTCGTAGGCGGTTCCACACGTATTCCTGCCGTACAAGATGCGATCAAGAAGCTTACCGGCAAAGAGCCTCACAAAGGCGTTAACCCGGATGAAGTAGTAGCCCTTGGTGCAGCCGTTCAAGCGGGTGTATTGACTGGTGACGTAAAAGACGTTGTATTGCTTGACGTAACTCCACTGTCCCTGGGTATTGAAACTGCGGGCGGCGTGTTCACGAAGATGATCGAACGCAATACTACGATCCCTACAAGCAAATCGCAGGTCTTCTCGACCTTTGCCGACAACCAGCCAAGCGTGGAAATTCACGTGCTGCAGGGTGAACGCCAGATGGCGAACGGCAACAAGACCCTGGGACGCTTCATGTTGAACGAGATTCCACCGGCACCACGCGGCGTACCGCAAATCGAAGTTACCTTCGATATTGACGCCAACGGTATCGTAAACGTATCGGCAACGGATAAAGGAACCAACAAGAGCCAGAAGATCACCATCACTTCTTCCAGCGGCCTGAGCGACGCAGAAGTAGAACAAATGATGAAGGATGCCGAGCTGCACGCTGAGGAAGACCGCAAGCGCAAAGAATTGGTAGAAGCGAAGAACTCTGCCGACCAACTCGTGTATTCTACAGATAAAGTAATCAAAGACCTGGGCGACAAAGTGGATGCTTCTGAAGTAGATAAAGCGAACGCTGCTAAGGACAAGCTGAAAGCTGCTCTGGAAACTGATAACCTGGAAGAAATCAATGCGGCTACAGAAGCGTTGACCGAGATTGTGCAGCAATTGTCCGTGAAGCTGTATGAACAGGCGGCACAGGCAGAACAAGGCGCAGAAGGCGGCCAGGGAGCTTCTGAAGGCGCGAAGAAAGACAATGTCGTAGACGCTGACTACGAGGTTGTTGACGACGAGAAGAATCAAGGGTAACCTTAGACGATAAGTTTATTCTGAACGAAGGGAAGGTCAAGACCGGGGCATCCCGTGTTTTGACTTTCCTTTTAACATGTTACAGGGAGTTTGAGTACTGATGTACGGAGGTGAAAGCAGTGGCAGATAAACGCGATTATTATGAGATTCTGGGCCTCGGAAGAGATGCATCAGACGATGAAGTGAAGAAGGCGTACCGCAAACTGGCGCGCCAGTACCACCCGGACGTCAATAAAGCCAGCGATGCAGAGGCTAAATTCAAAGAAGTGAAGGAAGCCTACGATGTGCTTAGTGACGGCCAGCAGCGTGCACGATATGACCAGTATGGTCATATGGATCCCAATCAGGGAATGGGCGGCGGCTTTGGCGGCGGTGGCGGTGATTTCGGAGGGCTTGGCGATATTTTCGATATGTTCTTCGGCGGCGGTGGCCGTCGTGATCCGAACGCTCCGCAGCGCGGCGGTGACTTGCAGTACACCATGACCATTGAGTTCAAGGAAGCGGTATTCGGCAAAGAAACCGATATCACCATTCCACGCACGGAGACCTGCGATACCTGCTTCGGCTCCGGTGCCAAACCCGGTACCAAGCCTGAGACCTGCTCCGTATGCCATGGCAGCGGCCAACAGGAGTTCGTGCAGAACACACCGCTTGGACAAATGCGGAACCGCCGTCCTTGCTCTAATTGCTCAGGCACCGGCAAAATCATTAAGGAAAAATGTACAACATGCGCTGGCCAAGGCAAAGTCAAGAAACAGCGTAAGATTCATGTCCGTATTCCGGGCGGCGTTGATGACGGCGCACAGCTGCGCATGACGGGCGAAGGCGAAGGCGGTACACGCGGCGGTCCGGCAGGCGATTTGTACATTGTTATCCGTGTGAAGACGCATGATTTCTTCGTACGCGAGAACGATGATATTATGTGTGAGGTTCCATTAACATTTGCCCAGGCAGCGCTTGGCGACGAGATTGAAATTCCAACACTGACGGAAAAAGTGAAGCTCAAGATTCCGGCAGGCACACAGACCGGAACCTTCTTCCGGCTGAAAGGCAAAGGGGTTCCACATTTGCGCGGCTCAGGAACTGGGGATCAGCATGTACGGGTGATTGTCGTGACTCCTAGCAAGCTCAGTGACGAGCAGAAAGACCTGCTCCGCCAGTTTGCTTCTTACAATGGAGAAAACACACATGAGCAGGAGCAATCCTTCTTTGACCGTGTGAAGCGTGCCTTCCGCGGCGACTGATTGTTGAAGGTTCTGAAGTAACAGCGATATAATATCGATTTACACATAGACGTCTGCCCGTTCTCTTAGAGGACGGGCAGACGTCTTTTGCCGGGTAAAGCTGATCCATTTATTTCTGGATGAACGCAAAAAAAGATCGTGTATGGCTGAGCCATACACGATCTTTTGGTTACAGCAGCCTGATATTCTCCGGTTCAAGCTGGAGAAACCGAAAGCATACTCTGAACTACTCGATCAAACCAATCTTGCTAAGAAGCTCGTAGAGAGCAGCAGCAGCTGTCTCACGGGTTGCTGGAGCAGTAGGATTGAAGGTCGTTCCAGTGTCACTGCCGATGATGCCGGCTTTGGACAGGGATTGCAGGCTGTCCTTCGCATAAGGTGCTACTTTGGCACTGTCGGTGTACGCAGTGAACGAAGGATTAACGGACTTCAATTCGGTTCCTGTCAGCTTAAGCGCTCTGTCGAGAATAACAGCAAGCTCTTGACGGGTTACCTTTTGAGTTGGAGCAAATTTACCTTTGCCAATGCCCAGAATCAGGCCTGCTTTGGAAGCAGCGGCAACATCTTTAGCATACCAGTCAGATGATTTCACATCGGAGAAGGTAACGCTGGCATCAGTGCGCAAGCCAAGTGCACGGGTCAATAGTGCGGTGAACTCAGCGCGTGTCAGATTGCTCAGCGGCGAGAAAGTTGTCGCCGAAGTGCCTTGGATAATCAGCTTGTCGGCCAAGGTCTGAATCGCAGCAGCCGATTTGGAAGAAGCGATATCCTTGAAGGCTGCAGCCGGTTTGCTTACTGCGGCGTACACCGAGAAGCCAGGGCGGCTAACTGTAACGATTGTCGTTCCATCCGTCTGAGGCGCGAATACAGAAGCAACCGGGGTTACCAGTCCATTCTCTTCGAAGAGCACACCTGCAGTTTTTGGCTGGATTGCACCAGGTACTGTAAAGGATCTCTTAATGAAAACATTATTTGGAACGTTCAAGTAAGTGCTGCTTGTAGCTGTAGTCCATGAAGCTTCAAAGGAAATCGGGGTTCCGATTACCGTCGAACCAGGGGTACTTGCAGCCAGCTTGCTTGCAGCGTCAGGCTGTTGCTTAATGTCAAGCTTCAAGCTTTGACCAGCAGGAGAAGCTGAGAGCAGGGATACCGGCAAGGATACAGCGGAACCGCCAATACTAACAATGATGGAGCTATCCGAGTGGATGCCTGCCAGCAGCTTCACTTGATCAGCAGTCAAGCTTAATACTGCAGATTTGTCAGAGATGGTCCCTACGGAGATCACAACGGCAGACTTGGAGGCAGCGGCTTTAGCCAGAGCTGACTTCAGATCAGTGTCGTTAACGGTTACAGTGGTTACGCCATCCTTCGATGCGGTTACAGGGGTTACAGTTACCTGTGTTGCCCCTTCTTCCACAAGGGATTTAGCTGTACCCGGGATCGCTGGTGTTGTCGGTGCAACTACACCACCACCGCCGCCAGTTGACGGAGCAGAGCCTGTTATAAACCGGAAAGAGGTATAGGTGCTGTAATATGTGTCATTGTTCAAATCAATCTTGATAGGTCCCTTGGTATTGTCTTTTGCAGTGATAGCCAGAATCTCAAGCTTATAAATCCCATCGGTAATTGTTGCTACGGCAGGGTTGCCTTTGGCATCAACGATAGGATCACCGTTGCTGTCATAGGGCTGGTAAGTGGCTCCGATAACCGTGCTGTAGCTGCCCGGTGCAAAGAATTTATCCGGTGCGCCCGTAGTGGATACCTGGAAAGAGCCTTTCTTGGCATCGTCCATACCCACCAGATTAACTTCATAATAGTTGATATCATCAGCTTTTAGTTTGTAGGAAAGAACAGCGGATGAGCTGGAATACACAATCGGCGAGCTGATCACCGCTTCCTGTACGCCTGTGCCCCAATCAGGCTGTTCAGCCTTATCATTGACATGGACAGTAAATGGAAGATGCAGGGTCGGTTGTCCTGGAGCTGTCAGAACAACTTCACCTTGGTAATCCAGTTTCGGATCAGCATCAGCTGAAACGGCAACATTCAAATTAAATCCGGTTGTACCGTATGCGGATGCTGTTACAGTGGTTTTGTCCAATGTAGCAGAGACCTTATCCGGATCACCATAGTTCCATTCAACGGAAGCAGTGTATGCAACGTTGCTCTTGCTGACGTTCTTCAACTGCAGCGCTTTGCTGGCCGTGGAGCCTGGCACCAGCACTCCAAAACTTGTTGAAGGATTGTAGTTGGTGATTCTTTGAGATAGATAGTTCTTGTCAAGAATAGAGATAGGTTCTACGGCTTCTAGCAGTGCCGGAGTCAAAATCGCATTTTCAACATTGGCCCGTCCAGGACCTTGAAGGTACAGGTCTTCCGGATTTCCATTGTAGAGGATCGGATCTGCAGTGTTTGCCAGAGCGGCACGAATATCAAACGGTGTATATTCCGGATGCGCCTGCTTGAGCAGCAATGACAGGCCCGCTACATGCGGGGTAGCCATACTGGTACCGCTGATACGGTTGTAGGCTTTGGAATAATCTCCACCATAAGCTGGCCATGTAGACAGCACTCCGTCACCAGGAGCTACGATGTCTGGTTTGATGCTCAGGTTGCCATCGACATTCGGACCCAAGGAGGAGAAGGTGCTCATGGTATCCCCTGTTGTCATTTCATGGTTATAATTTGAACCAAAAGTGAAATAAGTAGGGTTAGCTCCATTTGCAATAATCGCTCTGGCCAGCTGACGGCCTTTTAGGCCTTCAATGTCGAACGTAGGAATATTATCGTAACCATTTCCTAGATTCACACCGATAAAGCCGGAACGGTCTTTGTAGCTTTCGTCAAGAATAGCTTCACTTTTACCATCCACTTTTTTAGCATTACCGTTGAAAATTACAAGTGCTTTGGCTCCATGTGCCTTTGCATTCGCAATTTTGTCTGTAAACGCCAAGTCGCCACGGGATATCAAAACGATGGAACCGCTGATATCTTCTTTTGGATAATCTTCATCAGCCCCGAGGTCAGCGTAGACAACACGAACGGGCTCAGTGCCAATAATGCTTGCAAAGTCCGTTTGTGCCAACTCGAAAGCCATCATGTGGAACGGATAATAGGTATCATAAGTCACTGAAGTAACAGAGTTTGCGATTTCCGCCTTGAACTGGCCGGAGTAAGCATCAATTGGACTAGTTACGGAACCAACAGAGATCGCCAGCTGGGATGTAGCAGGGGAACCGAGTGAAAAGTATCCGGCCTCTCCATTATTGCCGTTCGCGATAACTGCCACAACACCTGATAAAACAGCGTTATTAATCGCTATTGAATCCGGGGAGTTCACATCTTTTTCGGAATCGGAACCCAATGACAGGTTGATAACATCCATGCCATCCTTTACTGCGTGTTCAATACCGTCAATAACTTGAGCGGAAGAGCCGGAGGATGTGCTTGGTTTATCCAGATTGCGTCCCAGTACCTTATACACATAAAGCTCTGCACCAGGGGCTACACCTTTTTGGGCCACATCACCTTTGGCGGCATATTGTCCAATAATGGTGCCGGCTACATGAGTGCCGTGATACGTTCCGCCATAGCCTACGCCATAGGGATCTTTATCGGGGGTCAGCGGAACTTCTTCATAAGGATCATTGTCCTGATAGAAGGAGTCATAGCCGCCTTTGTAGGCTGCTGCGATGTCCGGGTGCTTATAGTCTACACCTGTATCGATGACGCCGACTTTCAAGCCTGCACCATTAATTCCGTGATCCGCAGCCCATGTGGCACGAATCTGCTCGAGTGGAGCATTGTCGTTTCTGTAAGTAGTATCAGTTACTGTCTGATCAGGAAGAGTGTACCAGGTGCTGTTCGGGTAAATGGAAGTAACGCCGGAAATCTTAGCCAGCTCCGGAATCTTGTTCGCCGGAACGGTAACTTCAAAGCCGTTCAGTATGGTGTCATACTTGTAGTTGACAGTGAGGCCAATGCCTTTGGCTTTTGCCTGGTCAAGCACACTGGTCTGCTGGCTCTTTACCGCCGCTTCGGTAGCTGTTTTGGCTAGAGCTGAGATTCCCTGCTTGGCCGCGTATTTACCGACAGCTGCAGGCTGGCCGCTTAATTGAACAATGACCCGGATATTATTTGAGGATTTGGTGTTGATCTGTGGAGAAATAATAGTCGGATTTGATTGAATCAAAGATGTTAGTTGATTGTTTAATGATGACGTCTGCAAGCTGCTGGCGGCGAAAGCCGCTCCCGGAATCATACCGGCTGTCACGCCCAGTGATAAGGCTAGTACAGACAGCTTACGAGGTAGTTTTGTCCACTCCAAATGTAATCCCCTCCAAGTTATGTTGTTAATTCTGGCTCACATCTCTCCTGCTTCAGACAGTCAGTGCGGATTCTCCTTTTCTATTGATCCCTTTTATTTCCGTCTAGATTAGTAGGAAAAATATTAAGAAGATTTTACCACCGGTAAAATGTAAAATCCACATAAAATTTATGAAGTTTTGAGACGGAACGTTTTTTGATGATGTGAAATGTGACATGGATAACCTTATAATGGAAAAAATTAATTAGAAAAACCCCGATATATCTCGAGGGAAAATATACAAGACTGGGATGACGTTAGAGAACGTAACACATAAATTGTGCGGGAAAATACTTTATTGTTCGTGTAAAACCTAAATTCTAGTGATTTATCATCTCCTTTTGGCGATTTGTTTCTTTTTGGTAAAGTAAGACAGCAGGATATATAAAATTAAGTTTATTTTACAGTTAAGCGGAGGGATGTTATATACTACTTTTGTACCATATTAAGGAAAAAACTTGGAGATGTCCTCTAAATCCTAGTTTTTTTGTAGGGAATACATAGTGGTTATGAGGCAATGCCACATTTGACAGGATACGCATAAATTTCTTCTCCTGAATGCAAAATAGAATTGTACACATGGCGTATGGCATTCCAGGAAGGCAGGGATATAGATGTCTGAAAAAAATATACTGGCTTATTTTAAAAGTCCTGAAGCTGCCGAGGCAGTCTCCCGTAAGCTGCAATCCCTCCGGGTTATTGATATGTCGATAGACCGGTTCAGCAAATATCCGGGAGGCGCCCGATATTCGGGAAATAATCCGCTGACGGGGGATATCCCCAGTCTGGCAACCCTGACGCTTAATTCCACGCTGGATAGTCATTCTGCCGGTATTTTGGCGGCTGCGGATTCGAGTGCCAGCGGGATGAGCCATGGCGGAGAGGGAGGGCCGACTGGCCGGGATATTTTGCTGACGGTTGTGCTTGATTCAGAGGTTTTTGATCAGGCGCTGTCCTTAATTGAAGAGGCTGGCGGAATGATCTGATGCCTCAGGGCTCTATACAAAAAAATGTTTTCTTATAGGGATGAATCTATATAGGAGGGTGGAATTTAAATGGACAGAGAGAACTCGAAAATCTTCTCCAAAACTGACAAAATGAAAATGCTCTATGAAGCGAAGGCCGAGGATGTTGTCTATTCTGCGGCAGAAGCAGACACGGATGATCTGGAGGCGCAGGACCGCTCACTGGAGGCTGACAAACGTCAGCTTCATGAAATTCTGAAGAAGGAATAGACCTTAAGATATTTAAAAGATGCCCCACGGCTGTGGGGTTTTTTGTGTTTCGTACCTGCTTCCGCCAAGGAATACGTAGTATAATTAAGCACACAGGGTAAATAGGGGGATACTATGGATAACATCGTGTTATGGAGCGGGCTGGCTCTGGTGGTGGCGCTGCTCACCTTTTTGAACCAGAAGCAGGTCTACTCTTCGAACGTAAAAAGGGCTTACGGCGAGCTGCGCGAGCTAACCGTTAAGATCCGCAGCGGGCAGTCGGAGAACGCTGATCTGAGCCGCTGGGAGAGAGCGCTTGCGGAGATGGATAAGCATCCGAATGAATTCAACAAGCTGGAGGCGGAGATTGGCTTTCGCCGGGCTTTTGTCGCATACCTGGAGCAGCACTATCCTCAGGACCCGAGATTGCCCGAGTTGCGGGAAGCCGCAGCTTTCCAAAAGGATTCTGTCTGGGGTATTAAAATGGGGGACTATGGTTCGAAAAAGTAACTGTCCCAGAAGGATTGAATGGGATGGTGCACCGTTTCTTCTTTTATAATGAGAGGAATAAAGAACGTTGGTTGATGGAAATCTGCCAAAGAGGGTCCTGACAGCCATTTGTGGCTTCAGGTCCCTCTTTTGACTAGAGTATATGCTATCAGTCAGGCTTTCTTTGCCGCTCCAGCTTTTGACAAAAAAACTGAGGGAATAAAAGCAGCTACCGTGAATCCAATCGACCACCAAAAGGCTGCATGAAATGCGTCTGCAACCGTCCGGGCACCTGGTGCTGAATGGCCCGAAAGCTGATGTGCGATGACAGTTGCCAGTATGGCCGCTCCGAACGCTCCCCCGATGGTCTGGAAAATCCTTATTGAAATACTGGCATGTGGAACCTGATCTTTGCGTAATCCGTCATAGGCGGAAACCATAACTGGAATCAGGAGTCCATTCAGAGCGGCGCCCCTTACCAGCAGCGCCGCTGCGAGCAGAAGCTGATTGGTGTCGGGACCTGCGAAGGTAAATGGCAGTGTTGCAGCTATTGTAACAAGTAGACTTAGGATCACGATGATCCGCGAGCCCATTCGGTCGGACAGCCCCCCTATCCAGCTTCTGGTCAGCAGCATGCCAATCCCCTGAGGGATTAGCAGTACACCCGTATAGAGCACACTTTCACCACATACCTGCTGATAGTATAATGGCAAGAGGAGCAAAGCTCCGTTCATGACCATGCCTGCAAGGAACACTGTAGCATTCGAAGCGCAAAAAATGCGTGATTTGAAGAGGCGCAGGTCAAGCAGCGGTGCTTTTTTAGTACGTAAAGCGTAGACGATAAATGCCGCCATAAGGACCAGACCCGTCACCAGGGGAAGGATTACCCGGCTGCCCTTCAAACCGCCATAATTACTGATCTGGGCAATACTGTAAATGAGCGTGGCGAAGGCTGGTGATAAGAGAAGAAGGCCGGCTATGTCGAGTGACTGTTTGCTTGGGGACGGCTTATCCGACGGTATTCCCCGCCAGGCCAGCAATAGGGCAATCATAGTAATGGGAATATTCACATAGAATATCCAGCGCCAGCTTAAGGCATGGATCATGATTCCGCCTAGGACAGGACCGAGAATGGGGCCAAGTAAGGTTGGCACACTGATAATCGACATCACCCTTCCGAGATTCCGGCCACCCGTGGTCTGGACAAGCACGGTTTGCAAGGTAGGAATCAATATTCCCGCGCCAACCCCTTGAAGAAGCCGGAAGCTGATCAGGCTGCCGGGACTCCACGCCAGTGAGCAGAGAACGGAGCCTGCAAAAAATACAACGAGTGCAAACATATATACCTTTTTGCCGCCAAAACGATTGACAGCCCAGCCGGAAACCGGCACTGCCATGCCCATGGTCAGAATATATCCGGTAATTACCCATTGAATGACCGAAACAGTGCTGTTCAGATCATATCTGAGTGTGTCTATCGCCACATTGACCATCGTTGAATCAAACAGCGGCGCCAGAGCACCGAATACCAGTATAAGGGCTACTTTGAGTACAGCAGGATCGAGTTTTTCAATCTGTGCTTTTTGAGGTTTGGCTTGAATATCTGACATGTAAAATACTCCTTCCACTCACCTTTTAAGGTACGGTACGTACCGTACCTTATTAATATAAGCTATACTATCTTTACCCGAAATGCAATGAATAAATGGTGAAAATATATGAAAGAAGGAATAGCTATGGATCAAACACAAAATGATCTGTTATCTCCACCTGAGCATTCAAAGGAGGAGGAGGGTCAGCCTAAGGGCGCACGCCGCCGTGGCGACGTCCTGGAGAATGCTATTTTGCAGGCTGCCTGGGAGGAACTTGAGGAGGTCGGATACGCCCAACTGACGATGGAGAATATTGCGGTACGGGCAAAAACAAACAAAACCGCCATATACCGCCGCTGGCCGAACAAAGTTAAGATTGTGGTTGCGGCCATCGTCAAGCATGTGCCCCAACCGGATATTTTTGCTCCGGCTACAGGTGACCTTCGCAAGGATGTGATTAATCTGCTTCAGGGAATCTCGAAGCCCATGCAAAAGATCGGCGCGGAAACCATACATGCTCTGATGGTGGAGTATCACGGCAATGACCTGTCCTCCCAGCTGATGCGTCCAAAAACGGAAGATAAGCTGAACGCCGCCATGAAGAATATATTGAAAAACGCGCAGAAGCGTGGTGAGGTCAGACTGGAACAAATCAATGAGCGTGTGGTTTCTCTTCCTATTGATTTATTGCGCTATGAAATCCTTACCACCCATGAGCCAGTGTCGGATTCAACGATTTTGGAGATCGTGGACGATATTTTTTTGCCGCTGGTTCGTCAATAGTTGCCGCCGATAAGCGGTCTATTGTGCGGGAGCCTATTCCGGCAATAATTGTTGGGCAATCATCATAGAGGACAACCAAACTCCATATGCATAGCTGTAGATGAATTCTATTTATGCAAGGGAGGAATAGTCATTGGATGAGTTTGTGGCCCGGTCGCTAGATGAAATCCGATTTTGGTCAAGGATCATGAAGGAGCATTCCTTATTTTTGGGTTTGGGGTTTAGGGCTGAGGATACGCAGCTTAAGAATGAAGCCAACCAGTTTTACGCTATTTTTGAGGAGATCGAGCGCAGGTCCTATGAATTCCAGATAGGGGTTGATCCCCACACCATTCAGGCGTTTAATACGGAGGTTCGTATTGCGGCGACCAATATCTGGGCGTTCAAAAGAAAGGTGCTGGGCCTGATCCTGCAATGCAAGCTTCCGGGACAAACGAATTTCCCTTTACTGGTGGATCATGTTAGCCGGGAGGCTAATTATTTCAGAAACCGCTTGGAGGAGCTTAATTCGGGAAGACTCGAACCGCTGCCTGATGCCATAATTGATGAGAATGTCTTTTTCCTGAAGATCATGGCTGATCATGCCAAATTCATTGGTCATTTGCTGGATCCGTCCGAACGGAAACTGGTCGATCAGGCACGGGAATTCAGTAATGATTTTGATAAGCTACTGTTTCAGGCCATGGATTTGAGCCATATGCGACCGCAATCTCAAACGCCTCCGCTCCTCAGCCAGTTCGTGGACGAAAATCGGGTTTCTGTAAAATCATTGCGTGATTTCAAGAAAACCGCACGTGATCTAATTGAGGAATGCCGGATCAAGAGCATCATTCATCCTTTACTGGCGGACCATGTATTCCGTGAAGCAGAGCGCTTCCTCTTTATTCTCGATATGTTTGATCAATCGTTATCTGGTGCTAAAGTGAACAAACGGGAAATCCTGCATTAATATTCCGAATAACATTAGCTGCAAACGCTCAAAACCGCGGGCAAAAGGTCTGCGGTTTTTTTGTTTTTTGTGGAGGAAGAATAGAATTATTTTTTTTGCAGCGATTTATGGAAAAATTTCTGCATTTTTGTAATCCAAAGCCTTGATTATACCGTTAATATGAAAAAGGGTTAAATTGAAAATTTAAAGTTCGCAGGATCATAAATTTGAGTGTTACGGGGAGAAGTCATAATGGAGAATGTATCAGCCCAGGAAGTAACAGATACCCTCGTTATTAGAGCTTTGGAAAGAAATCTCGCCTTAATCCGCTTTAATCTTGAACGCAAAGTGGCCTATGTCAATGAGGTGTTCGCCAGCTCAATGAAGTACAGGTCACAGGATATGTACGGAATGCAGCACCGTGAATTTTGTTTTCCTGAATTTGTGAACAGTCCGGATTATGAAATGTTCTGGCAAGATTTATTATCCGGCAAGAGCTTTCAGGATAAAATCGAACGGATGGACTCCGAGGGCGGTTCGGTATGGCTGGAGGCTACGTACATGCCAATTTTTGATGAGGCAGACAAGCTGGTCATCGGTGTGACCAAGGTCGCAACCAATATTACCTCCAGGCAGATCAACATCAGCGGTGTAGTGGAACGGATGCAGGAGATGGCCGATAGTCTGAATCAGCGTGCGGAAAAAGGGATTGAGCGGAGCCAGGAGCTGCTGCTGAGCATTGACAAAATCGCCGGAGTCTCGAGTGAGAATACCCTGACGCTGGCCAATCTGCAATATAAAGCAGGAGAGATTCAAGGCGTGGTGCAGACGATCCGTGATATTGCCTCGCAGACCCATCTGCTCGCGCTTAACGCGGCAATTGAAGCTGCACACGCCGGTGAATTCGGGCGCGGGTTCGATGTGGTGGCCAAAGAAGTCCGAAAGCTGTCGGCTATGGTTCAGGATTCTATCACTGAGGTACGTGACAGTGTAAAAGGTATAACAGAGGAAATTGGCAGAATGTCCTCAGGAATAGATCAGGTTCAAAATAGTGTAGAAGAAAGCCAGCGGCAGGTTGAGGTCGCCCTGCAGGAGTTCACAGGGATCGCCACCTCAGCGCAGGAACTGGATACCCAAGCCCGTGAAGTGCTGAATATTATCTGACCGGAGTACTATATAAGCAGCATGGACCTTTTAATGAAAGAGGTCCATGCTGTTTTTTTTGATTAATACTCCAGAAATGAACCTTTTTCGGGGCTGGTTTGTTGAATACATAGGATAACAAGAAAGGAGGGCGCATGAGTTGGAGAGCAACCGGGAAGTGTTCGAAACCTACAATAAGGATGTATACCGGACCTGCTATTACATGGTGCATGATGCGGCGGATGCCGAGGACCTGTGCCAGGAGGTATTTATTACGGTTTTTCGCAGCGATTGGCAGTGTATTGATTATCTCAAATCCTGGATTATGAAAATCACCGTAAATGCCTGTCTGAATCATCTGAAGCGCAGGCGCAGCCTGCAGCACAAGTTGGCGGACAATCTTCATCTGTTTCAGGGAAAAGGTGTGGCGAAGTCAGTAGAAGGGCTGGTCGAGCAAAAAGAAACCTCGCAGGAATGGGTGGTTTATCTCTCGCGGCTTCCTGTGAAGATCCGGGCGGTGCTGACCTTGAGGTACATGCACGACTTCAGCCTGGCTGAAGTGTCGGAGGCGCTGTCCATTCCGCTCGGAACAACCAAATCAAGACTGCATAAGGGCCTGAAGCTGATGAAGAACGTGCTGCTGGAAGCTGGGATGCCGGAAGAGGCGTGGAAAGGAGAACCTTATGAAGCAACTGGAAGATGTACTCAAGCGTCAATTAAATGAAGACCAAGCCATAACTTATCCTGATTTCGATGATATGTGGACACGCATAGAGCAAGCAGAAAGCAACTCCTCCAGGTTACAGGCAGGCAGAGCTTTTGCTATTCCCCGCCGTCCAAGAAGCTGGAGCAAAATTGCTGCTGTAGTTTCGCTTAGTGTGCTTGTGGCTGCGGCTCCTGTATATGCGGCGATTCACTATGATTGGGGTAACCTTTTACGCAGCAATGAGGGGATTCAGGCGGCATTAGATCAGAACCTTGGACAGCATTTGGGCCAATCCATAACCAAGGATGGGGTGACGCTTACGCTTCAGACAGCCATTGTGGATGAGAACCGCACGGTCATACTTTATAGTCTAGATGTTGGGAAGCATAGAGAAACCGATTTTTGGAATGTGAAAGGTATGACCTTAAAGGGAACAAATAGCAGCAAGGAAGGCGAATATAACTACGTGCAGTGGGATGAGGAAAAACAGCGGTATAACGGTTATTTTGAGAGTGATTGGACACCGGGGCAGGATACAGCGAAGATTATTTTAACTGCAGACGCAATTGATTTGAAGACAGTGCAGTCCAAGGAGCTTCCCTTGAATCCCGCATCACCGGAAGTGCAGAGCTTTAACATCGGCCGGGAAGGCATGCGAAAAATAGATGTTCAGCCGTTGGTTCAAAGCAAGGATAAACTGCTGCTCTTAGGGGAAGTTACCTTCGATGATCCGTTGACCAAAGCTTGGGTCTATCCGCAGATTGCCGCATACAACGGTACAACTATGGTGAAAGAGCTGCCTGGAGGCACCTTCGGTGAGCCGGGCGATCATGGGGAATACAAATTGAAGCATTTTTTAAAGGCGGATGAAATTACCCCAGGACAAACCCGCTTTAAGCTGCAATACTGGAAGCAGGAGCGCAGCATTCCCGGGCCGTGGTTCTTTGAGCTGGAATTAAGCAAAAAGCAGATGGAGAGTGGAACGATTATTAAGAAGCTGGATGTACCGGTGGAGCCTGGAGATACCAGCAACACGATAGAGAAAATGGTGATTACTCCTACACAGATCCGTCTTTCCATAAGATATAAAGGGAATGGTGATCAGGAGCAGATGCCCTATAAGAAATCCTTCCTACTGGTGGATGGCAGAACACTTAAAAGTGGCTTTTACTATGGATACTCCACAGAGGATCCTAATCTGATCACGCTTCGTTTTGAGCGTCCAGCAGGACTGTTGGTTGACGAGGGCACACCGATCACTTTTGTTGGAAAATATAAAGTGACGATTCATACCGATGATAAAGCTCCGACACTTTTAAAGAATATATCCACTGAGAAACAGACCTTGATCCGCGATGTTGGCGGTTATCCTGTGGAGTGGACGTATTACATGCAGGGAAAAGACCTGTACATTGAAACTGGCAGTGACGACCCTCATTTTGGCGGGATCAACCAGACCAATATGGGGGAGAAATACAACGATCCGCTAGGCAAACCTGTAACCACTAACTTTAGAGAAGACGGAAATAATAAAGCGATTGATGTCTATAAGAATTTCAAAGGCACTGAGGCTTCTGTCTATATGTACTTCTACACGACGGACGATCCGGACAAAGAGACGCGGGTACAACTGCAGCCTTAAATCCGCTGTGAGTATTAGGGAAAATACGTAAATGATTTTTAGCATTGGAGGTGTCCAGACCCATTGGCGGGTAAGGGCACCTCTTTACTTTTGCAACGAATCCTCGCTGCGTACGTATGGTAAGGGAGGCTTTTTAACTGAAAAAAATAAGGAGGATCCCCTATGAGCAGTACCCCTTTTGCCGGCCCTGAGGTGCAGGGTGAAATCAAGTTTTCTGTCCTGATTCCCGCACATAATGAAGAGAAATACATAACCAAATGCCTTCAGTCCATTGCGGCGGCGGCGGAGTCTTTTCCGGATCAGGTGGAGGTAATTGTCATTCTTAACCGCTGTACGGATACAACCGAAGTGATAGCGAAGTCTTATAACTGTATGGTTATTCACGATGACCGCAAAAATCTCTCACAGATCCGAAATGCCGGTGCCGCAGCCGCCAGAGGAGAAATACTGGTCACAATTGATGCGGATAGCCAAATGACTGAGGGGATGCTGTCTGAGATGGACAGACTGCTCTCGCTGGGTACTTATATCGGAGGGGGTACAACGGCCAGATACGAGCGAATGTCTCTGGGGATTGTGGTGTCAACACTCATGCTGATAATCCCGCTCGTTTTTAAATACGGGGCTATATCTGTTGGGATCTTCTGGTGCTACAAGTCTGATTTTGAGGCTATCGGGGGATTTAATGAAGAGCTGCTGATGACCGAGGATGCCGATTTCGCCTTGCGTCTGAAGAAGTGGGGGAAGCGGAATGGCAAGAAATTTGGTACGATTACCAAAGCCCATATGATTACCTCCTGCCGTAAATTTGACCAAGCGGGCGATTGGATGCTGGCGAAGCGTCCAAGGCTGATATTGGCTTATTTAAAAGGAACGGACCCCAAATATGCCGATGAGGCTTATTACGAGAATCATGAAAGATAACTGTCTGAGCAGAAGAAGGAGAGAGCTTGATTGTGAATATTACACGCTGTGCATGGGTTAATGAAGACCCGCTGTATATGGCTTATCATGATGAGGAATGGGGCAAGCCCCTGTACGATGACCGGAAACTGTATGAGCTGCTGATGCTGGAAGGGATGCAGGCCGGATTGAGCTGGTATACGGTTCTGAAGAAGCGGGAGCATTTCCGTGAAGTGTTCGACGAATTCAATCCACAGAAGATTGTTCTGTATGACGAAGCCAAAATCGAAGCACTGATGCAGGATACGGGAATCATCCGAAACGGGTTAAAAATCAATGCGATCATCCAGAATGCGGTAGTGTACCAGCAGATTTGCCGGGAAGAGGGGAGCTTCGCTAAATATCTCTGGACTTTTACCGGCGGAGAGCCAGTGATTAACAGGTGGGAAACACGGTCTGAAGTTCCGGTTACCAGTCCTCAGTCCGACCAGATGAGCAAAGCGCTGAAGAAGAAGGGGATGAAGTTTGTGGGCTCTACCATCTGTTATGCGTTTATGCAGGCCTCCGGCATGGTGGATGATCATACGACAGATTGTTTTTGTCACCAAAAAGGTCTGCTGTCCGGGAGATAATCGGCAGTTTGGCGCTGCGTGGGGAAGAAATGGTATACTGTTAAATATTCAATTGCTACAAAACTTTTAGGAGGACCCACACACATGTTATGGCACGAACTGACGGTACATACAACAGAAGAAGCACAGGAGATGATATCTAATCTGCTGTATGAAGCCGGAGCAGGCGGTGTTTCCATCGAAGAATCAGGAACGCTGAATAAGGTACGGGACACCCGTTACGGTGAACTATATGATGAGCCGCTCAATGATATCCCTGAAGGGGAAGCGGTGATTAAGGGCTATTATGCTGAAACTGTCTCCATGGACGATGTTATCCAAGAACTGGCTCCAAGAGTTGCAGAGCTGCGCGAGTTCGGGATTGACCCCGGCAAAGCGTTAATTTCCTGGAAAACGGTAGATGAAGATGAATGGGCCCATGCCTGGAAGCAGTATTTCAAGCCACTTCGTGTATCGGAACGGTTGACCATTAAGCCGACCTGGGAGGAATACACGCCTCAAGGCCCGGATGAAAAGATTATTGAACTGGATCCCGGCATGGCCTTCGGAACCGGAACACATCCAACCACGGCACTCTGCCTGCGCGCACTGGAAAAGTATATCCAAGGCGGCGAAGAGGTGATCGATGTGGGTACTGGCTCTGGCATTCTTGCCGTAGGTGCGATGCTGCTGGGCGCTAAATCGGTGTTGGCGCTGGATCTGGACCCGGTAGCGGTAGAAAGTGCGCGGGAGAATGTGGCGCTGAACCGGCTGCAGCAAGCGATTACGGTAAAGGAAAGCGATCTTCTGTCGCTCTTGGGCGGCGAGCGGGCTTTGGATTCGGCGGCCGGAGAGATGTGGCCTTCAGCCAGACCCGGCCATGTGGCGGAACCTGAGGCTTCTTCTTCTGCTCCGTCTAACGAAGTGGGCCTTGGTGTTACCCTGCCGGTCAAAATCGTGGTCGCCAATATTTTGGCAGAGATCATTGTATTATTCACGGATGATGTCTACCGTGCACTTCAGCCGGGCGGGATCTATATTACCTCCGGTATCTATAAGGATAAGGAAGCGCTTGTTGCTGGAGCGCTGGCAGCTTCCGGTTTTGAGATTAGGGAAGTATCCCGTGAAGAAGATTGGGTGGCGTTTACAGCCGGAAAGAGGTAAAGATGGATTTCTTGCAAAGTATTATACGTATTCCGCTGCAGCAACTCCCGTTCTTTCTGATTACAATTGTAATTGCATTTACGGTGCATGAGTTCAGTCACGCTTATTTTGCCAATAAATTCGGCGATCCTACCGCACGGATGCTGGGCCGGATGACGCTCAACCCTGCGGTTCACTTTGATCTGTTCGGAATTATTCTGCTGCTCATCGCTGGCTTCGGCTGGGCCCGTCCGGTTCCCGTGAACCGCGACAACTTCAGCCGTCCCCGCCTGATGGGCGTGATCGTCTCAGCAGCCGGCCCGATTAGTAATCTGCTGCTGGGAATCTTGGGTTCCTTCATCTATGCCATATTGCTGGGAACCGGAATCATTGATTCCATTACAAACGAACAATTGCTTCGGGCGGTTGTCTGGTTTTTCGGGATTTTTATCCAGTTCAATTTCTTTCTTTTTTTGTTTAACCTGATTCCGCTGCCGCCACTGGACGGGTACCGCATTGTGGAGGATGTGGCTCCCCGTAATGTCCGCGGAAGTTTGCAGCAATACGAACAGTGGTTGTCCTTTGTTTTTCTGCTGGTTATTTTCATTCCCGGGCTGCGTCACTATACAATTACTCCAATGAACAATTGGTCTATACAGATCGGGAATGATTTCCTCCAGCTATTCCTGAAGCTGTTCGGTATGTGAAGCCTTAACTGGGACTATTCACAGCCAGGCAAACGTTGTATGATGTTGTGTGGTGTTTTTAGAGGAATATAGGTGTACAGAGCGGCGGCAGGGAACCTGGGAAGCAGGAACGCTGCCGCTTTTATGCTGAATAAGGACAGGATGATGAGAAGATGCAGCGTTATTTCGTTACACCGGAGCAATTTCATCCGGAAACGGTGGTCATTAGCGGCGAAGACGCCCGTCATATCGCGAAGGTGATGCGAGGCAAGGCCGGGGACAAGCTGATTGTCAGCGATGGAGTATCCCGTGAGGCGCTGGTGGAAATTGCCGGGATTGAAATAGGTGAAGTGACCGTCAATATACTGGAAATGCTGGATATGACGCATGAGCCGCGGATCAAGATTACTGTGGCCCAGAGTCTGCCCAAGGGAGACAAGCTGGAGACCGTGATTCAGAAATGCACCGAAATCGGTGCGGTGGGTTTTGTTCCTTTTCTCTCAGAGCGCACGATCGTGCAGTATGATGAGCGTAAGGAGAGCAAACGCCTGGATCGCTGGCGCAAAATCTGTAAAGAGGCTGCCGAGCAGGCACACCGGAACATCGTTCCGGAAGTGCACTCTCCGCTTGCCTGGAAGCTGCTCTTGAAGAGCTTCAATGAGTATGACGCCGTGTATTTCTGTTATGAAAAAGAAGAAGGCCTGCAGCTCCGCAGCGCGGCCGCTCCCTGGCTTGCCGGACTACCTCAGCAGTCGTCCGGCAAGGTGATGGTAGTCGTCGGCCCAGAGGGTGGTTTCAGTCCTGAAGAATGCCGTGCTGCCGAAGAGGCTGGAGCGGTTTCAGTCGGACTTGGACGGCGTATTCTGCGCTGCGAGACGGCAGGTATGGTAGCCGCTGCTTGTATTCTTTATGAATCTGGAGAAATGGGGGGAGTTTGAACAATGCCATCCGTAGCATTTTATACTTTAGGTTGTAAAGTGAATTTCTATGACACTGAAGCCATCTGGCAGCTTTTCAAAAATGAAGGTTACGAGCAGGTTGATTTCGAAGGGCCCGCCGATGTTTATTTGATCAACACTTGTACAGTAACGAATACAGGCGACAAAAAAAGCCGCCAAATGATCCGACGTGCTGTGCGCCGCAATCCGGAAGCGATAGTTGCTGTTACCGGCTGCTATGCGCAGACCTCGCCTGGTGAGATCCTTGATATTCCGGGTGTCGATCTTGTGATTGGCAACCAGGACCGTGAGCATATCATGACTCATGTGAAGAATATTCAGGAGTCCCGTGTGCCCGTGAACGCTGTCCGCAACATTATGAAGACGCGGGAATTCGAGGAGCTGGATGTGCCTGGCTTTGCCGACCGTACGCGGGCTTTTATGAAAATTCAGGATGGCTGCAACAACTTCTGCACCTTCTGTATTATCCCATGGTCGCGCGGATTATCACGCAGCCGTGATCCGAAGTCGATCGTCGCCCAGGCGCATCAGCTTGTGGAAGCCGGATACAAGGAGTTTGTGCTCACCGGTATTCATACCGGGGGCTATGGCGATGATCTGGACAACTACCGTCTCGCTGACCTGCTCTGGGAGCTGGACAAGGTAGACGGGCTGGAACGGGTTCGTATCAGCTCTATTGAGGCCAGTCAGATTGACGGGAAACTGCTTGAGGTCCTGAACCGCAGCTCCAAAATGTGCCGCCATCTGCATATTCCGCTTCAGGCCGGACATAACGAGGTGTTGAAGGCGATGCGCCGTAAATACACAACAGAAGAGTACTACGCCAAAATGGAGCTGATTCGCCAGGCGATGCCGGATGTAGGCATAACCACTGACGTCATTGTCGGCTTCCCGGGTGAAACCGAGGATATGTTCCATGCCGGTTATGATTTCATGAAGGCTGTCAACTACTCCGAGATGCACGTATTCCCTTACTCCAAACGGACGGGTACGCCGGCAGCACGGATGCTGAACCAGGTGGACGAAGAGATTAAGAACGCCCGCGTACAGCAGCTGATTGACCTCTCCGAAGAAATGCAGCTGGCATACGCCCGCAAGTTCGTAGGCAAGACAGTCTCCGTTATTGCTGAAAGATCAGCCAAAGACGCTCCAGAACGCAGCACCCAGCATGGCTTCAGCGATAACTATCTGCAGGTTTTCTTTGGCGGCGATGATTCGCTGCAGGGAGAGCTCTGCCAGGTGAAGATTACGGAAGCCGGAGTGAATGAATGCCGCGGTGAGCTAGTCAGTGTAAGCCGGAGCGGGCTTAGTCAGATCGTGTAGTGAGATTAGGATATGAACGGATGTAGAAGAGTTTCGGTTAGTGTTACTTATTCCAGCTTAGCTGCGCAGATTAACTCTACGCCCCACTTTGTGGGGCTGTTTTTCTATTTGGGTAATAAAGTCAGAGGGGCATATGCTTACGAAGTAAGTTTTGCCTGAAGCAATTCGCTGAAGTAATACTGGCAAAACTAAGTTAATGCTTACGAAGTAAGTTTTGCCTGAAGCACAATCGCTGAAGTAATGCTGGCAAAACTAAGTTAATGCTTACGAAGTAAGTTTTGCCTGAAGCGCAATCACGAAGTAATGCTGGCAAAACTTTTAGGAGGATGAATATGGCGTACAAGCAGATTTCAGCGGGCGGGGTAGTCTACCGGACAGGGGCTGCCGGTCTGGAAATTCAGCTTATTGTGGACCGTTATGGTAAAATCTCGCTGCCCAAAGGCAAGATGGAGCAAGGCGAGACCGTGGAGGAGACGGCACTGCGTGAGATTTGTGAAGAGACCGGGACGGTCGGAGTGATCAGAGTACCGATTGATGTCATTAAATACACGTTTCAGCATCCGGTTCACGGCATAGTGAATAAGGAGGTTCATTACTTTCTTGTAGAAGCTGTAGGAGGAGAGACCAAGGCTCAGACCGAAGAGATTAACGCTGTCGAATGGCATGAACCGGCGGTGGCCTGGACCCGTGGAACCGGGAATTCATACTCCAATAATATCCGTATTTTACGCAAAGCATTATCGCTGCTGGGGATAAAGACCGTATAGTTAGAAAGTCCTGAATTTGGCTGGAACTCAAAATAAACGGAACTAAGGGTAAAGACTCGGGCACTAATTGTCGATATAGTGGAAGAGTGTGGAAATCAAGCACTAATAATTTCAATGCCTAAGGAGAGAACAAATGACTGTGTACAGGAAAATGACGAAAATGCTCCTCATTATGATATTGTTGACTGTTGTAGCACTTCCGGTAAACGTCTTTGCAGCTACTGGTGACATCAATTCCATTGAATTCGACAGCTCTGCAAAAATAGAACTTACCGTAGGCCAGACACCTAAGCAGCTTAAAGTATATGCTAACGTGGAAGGCTCCTCCTCCAAAAGAGATGTGACGGCTGCGGCCACGTGGACTTCCTCCAATACGAGTGCAGTAAGTGTACTCTACGGACTATTGAAGCCGGAAGGCGCAGGTACGGCAATCATAAGAGCAACCTACAACAATGCAGTTGCTACGATTGAAGTAACTACAAGCTATCCCTATAAGGAATTAACACTGGAGCGCAGCTCCGATGGGAACTATAAGCTGGGCGACAGTCCAGAGACACTGCTGGTCAAAGCCAAAGTCGTTGGTGGAGATTCAGCCACTTCTGTAAAAGATGTGACTACCGATGCGGACTGGACCAGCTCCAGTACCAATGTACTGACCGTAGATGATGGCAAGATTACCCTTGTGGGTGAAGGATCGTCAACCATCACAGCGAAATACAAAGGCTTGACTGCCACCTTCAAAGCCGTCGTGCAGCTACCCTATTCGGCTATTGTTTTGAAGGCTAAAGACACAGCTGTGAAAGAGCTGGAACTGGTTGTTGGAGATTCTCCGCTGCAATTGAGCGCAATGACCAAAGCTACAGAGAGCAGCCCGGAGAAAGATATTGCTAAAGATGCCAACTGGACAACCTCTAGTGATAGCATTGCCAAAGTAGATAAAGGGATGATTACAGTACTCGGTCCTGGTAAGGCTGTTATTACAGCAAGCTACCTGGGCGTGTCCAAATCGGTTGATGTCTATGTGCGTTCGCCATATGAGGCGCTTCAGCTGACGCCGGAAGGAGATCAATTCCTGTTCCTTGGGGAAAGTCTGAAAGTGAAATCATTTGTACGGGATGCCGTGAATTCCACCAAGAATCAAACAGCAGGCACAACCTGGACTTCTGACAACCAACTGACAGCAACAGTAACGGCCGACACGGTAGCTTCGGATAATGCTGTGGCAACACTAACAGCCAAAGCAGTCGGAACGGCTGTTATCAAAGGGGATTACCTGGGTGTCAGTAAGTCGTTCAAGTTAACTGTATACCCGAATCTTACAGATATGACTGTAGAAAAAACTGAGCAGGAGCTCTACACCGCGGATACTGTAAGCCTGCCAAAAGTAAGCGGAACGAAGTATGATGGAACGAAGCTCGACATCAGTGATCAAATGGAGTGGACTTCCCCAAATGAAGCAATTGCTCAGATCAAGGACGGAAAGCTTGTCGGTGGTAAGGCCGGTACGGTAACCCTTACAGGCAAGATTAAGGAAAATTCAGTCACTGCTCCTTCTTCTACAATCCGGAGCAAGAGTGTTGAAGTGAAAGTGACCGTTCTGAATAAAGTGCTCGTATTGATCGGACCAGAGGATGCACTGGGACTGGTTATTGGAGAAGAAGAGCCGCTGCCTGCAGTTCAGGCAGTGCTTGAGAACGGGGATGAGCTGGATGTCACCGCGACGGTAAAGTGGGAGCTTAGCGGCAGCAATGCTGTGATCAAGCAGACTACTGCGGGCAAAACCCTTAAGGGATTGGCCAAAGGCTCTGCAACATTAAAGGGAACCTATTCCAACAAGACAATCAGTATTCCGGTGATGATTGAGCAGAAGGTCGTCAAACTGCTCATAGAGCCAAGCACACTTGAAATGAATCTCAAGTCCTCCAAGGCAATTAAAGTGACTGGAACCTTCTCTAACGGAAAAACAGCGAATTTCTCCGGTGCGATGGATTGGGTCTCCTCCAATCTGGAAGTGGCTACGGTTAAAGGAACATCTGTAAAAGCTGTTGGCGAAGGTACAGCAACACTTACCGGGTCCTACCAGGGAATCACGGCAACCGTCAAGATTACCGTGGTACCTAAGCTGACCAAGATTACCATCAGTGACACCAGGCTGAATCTGGCAGCGGGTGCTTCCCAAGCCGTGGTTGTAACTGCGCTGTATGATACCGGCAAGACAGCCATTGTCACTGGAAGCACGGTTTGGACAAGCTCTAAGCCTTCCGTGGCCAAGGTGAACGATTCCGGTATGATCACTGCAGTTAGCAAAGGAACAACCACAATTAAAGGCAAGTTCAATAATAAAACGGTAACAGTATCTGTTACAGTAAAATAGTATGATTATCCGGCACAACCGGATCTTCTGATGCAAAACATCAAGACCTGTTAATCCGCCTGTATGAGGGGATGCGGGTCTTTTTTCTTAGCGCTTAAACAAGCATTAGAACTGTAGGGCTGATTGAAGTATAATGGTACAGCGATAATGCATTCTGGACAGTTATGCCTGCAGCCGTTTCTCCAGCCGGGTCCATACCGGCAGGTAGCACAGCGGCAGCACGCCAAGTGAACAGACGACATTGAAGATCGTCTGGGCATGGGCGAGCTGGGCGGCAGGGCCGCCGCCGATCCAGGCAGACAAGGATTGCAGCGGTTGAATGAAGGGCAGGAACAGCAGGGCGCCGCCGACATTCAGCACGACATGCGACCCGGCGACGAACTTGCCGGAAGCCGAGCCACCGATGGCGGCGATGACGGCGGTGACGCAGGTGCCAATGTTGGCCCCCAGTACGACGGCGATGCCAAGCGCCGGCGGCATTATGCCGGAACTTGCAAGGCCCATCGCCATGCCGATGACAGCCGCACTGCTGTGCAGCATTGCGGTCAGGCAGGCTCCGGCAGCCAGGCCCCAGAGCGCACTGGTTGCCGCATGGTCCAGGAACCATTGGAACAGGCCGCTGGCCTGAAGTGCGGGACCGATAGACTGCATGACCGCAATGCCCCAGAGGACCATTGCAAACCCGGCCACCGCCAGGCAGAGGAACTGCAGGGGGGTGGAAATGCTGCGTATGGCGTCCGCCAACCTTGAGCCTTGGGACGGCCGCTCGCCGAGCATGACGGCCACCGCCCACATACAGAGCGATACGACCAGCAGCGGTGCGGCCATAGAGCTGATCTGCAGGCCGATCAGCTCTGTGGTCAGGCAGGTGCCGATGTTGCTGCCCAGGATGATACCCAGCGTCCGGGCATAGGTCAGCAGTCCGGCGTTAACCATGCCGATGGTGAGCACCGTTACGGCAGTGCTGCTCTGCAGCACTGCTGACAGCAGGCTGCTGGCAATTAGGCCTTTTAGGGGCGTGGAGGTTGCTTTGTGCAGACTTCTCGTAAGCAGAGGGCCGGCGAGTCTCGTCAGCGCAGCCTCCATCAGCTTCATGCCGGCGAGGAAAATGACGAGACCATATATGACAGGGAACAGCAGATCACGGATCATAGGGACAAGCTCCTTTGAACGGGGTTGTACACCAATATATGAATGCAGTGAAGTGGACATGTATACAAATCATTAACAAGAACAGGGAGTTGAAGGTATTGGCATCGGTTATTCTGGAACGCAGCCGTAAAAAAAGACTGGAGCAGGGCCATCCGTGGGTCTATGCGAGTGAAGTCGCATCCGTAGACGGAGATCCGCAGGCAGGCGGATTGGTAGATGTACTTAATCATCAAGGAAGATTTCTCGGGACAGGGTATTACAATTCTGCTTCGCAGATTCGGGTAAGAATTCTATCCCAGGATCCGCTGGCGGCAATGGATACCGCTTTTTTTGCCGAGCGGTTTGCGAGCTGTCTGCACCATAGAGAACGGTTTCTGCCTGGAGCGGATGCGTACCGCCTGGTATACGGGGAAGCTGATTTTCTGCCCGGGCTGATCATCGACCGCTTCGGTGATGTACTGGTAGTGCAGCTGCTGACACTGGGTATGGACAAGTGCCGCGAACAGATTGTTCAGGCGCTCGTAGAGGTTGTGGCACCGCGCGGGATTTATGAGCGCAGTGATGTGAGTGTACGCGAGCTTGAAGGACTGGAACAGAGAACCGGTGTGTTGTTCGGGGAGTGTCCGCGCCATATCACTGTGAGTGAGAACGGTCTCAAGGTGATTGTTGATATAGAAGAAGGTCAGAAGACCGGATACTTTTTTGACCAGCGGGAAAACAGGGCTTCCATTGCTCCGCTGATCCAGGGCTGGGGTGGACGAAGCGGCATTACCCTGCAGGAGGTTGCGGCAGAAGACGGGACAGTTCAGACTCTTCCGGTTAACAAAAGCGGCAAACCGGTTACCTTCCCTTACTGGGACGGTGCAACAGTGCTGGAATGCTTCGCGCATACCGGCAGCTTCACTCTCCATGCGTGCAAATACGGGGCCAAAAAGGTCACCTGCCTTGATGTATCTGCCCATGCGATCGAGAGCGCCAAAGCCAACGTGGAACTGAATGGCTTCACCGACCGTGTGGAATTTGTAGTCGACGATGCCTTTGCTTTCCTGCGCAATCAGGTCAAAGGTGTGGAAGAACGCTCTGAGCGGGCTACCGGCAAAACGGATGCCAAGCCGGGCGCTAAAACCGCGGCCAAAGCGGATACCGCCAAACCGATGACAGCCGGAGGCGGACGAACCTGGGATGTTGTTATCCTCGACCCGCCTGCTTTTGCCAAGACCAAGAGTGCGGTGGCTGGCGCCTGCCGCGGTTACAAAGACATCAACCTGCACGGTATGAAGCTGGTCAACGAGGGCGGCTATCTCGTAACAGCAAGCTGCTCCTATCACATGCAGCCGCAGCTGTTCCTGGACACCATCGCGGAGGCCGCCAAGGATGCGGGTAAAGTGCTGCGTCTGATCGAGTGGCGGGCCGCAGGCAAAGACCATCCGCAAATTCTCGGTGTGGACGAAGGCCATTACTTGAAATTTGCCATTTTTGAAGTGCGCAGCAAATAGATCTGTATAGAAGAGCCTCTCCGGTAGCCGGAGGGGCTCTTTCTGTAAAAAAGTAGAATTCAGAGGATGCTAGATAGAGATATGCAAAGAATGGCAAACGTATGTTCTTGCTGGAAGAGGTATGCTATAATATTGGGACGGATTCACTTGAATATTTTCGGATTATGGATGGAATATGTACTGGACTTGCTGGCATTCTATACGCCGGTAGGAACTATAAAACACGTGAATAATTGTATAGCATGTTATAGCTTTAACTATTTCTCCGCTACGGAAGGGGTTTACTGTGATGACAGTACACTTTTTGATTGGCCGCTCAGGCAGCGGTAAGACTACGAAAATATGGGAGGATATCTCCTCCTGTCTCGAAGCGGAACCACTGGGTGCGCCGATTATAGTGCTTGTCCCGGAGCAGGGCTCCTTCGGTGCAGAGCAAGGGCTGCTGAAGACTGGCAAGACGAAGGGCAGCATCCGTGCCCAGACGCTGAGTTTCTCGCGGCTGGCCTACCGGGTGAAGCAGGAGACCGGAGGCAGCGCGAGTCTGCCGATCAGCGAGGAAGGCAAGAAGATGCTGATCTACAAGATTATCAGCCGCCGCAAGGAAGAGCTGAAGCTGTTTGGTGCATCGAGCGACAGACCGGGCTTTGTAGAACGGCTTAGCCAACTGCATACGGAACTGAAGCGCTGCTGCCTGGGCACTGCTGATCTGGAGGAGCAGATCGCCCGGATGAGAGACTCGATAGGGCGAAGTCCCATTCTTGCAAGCAAGCTGGATGATGTACATATGGTGTTCCGCGAGTTGGAACAGGAAATGTCCCAGCTGTACATCGATGAGGAGGATCGGCTGGCTGAACTGGCTGAACATATTCAGGAGTCTTCTTATATTCGTGGTGCGGAAATCTGGGTGGACGGTTTTCACGGCTTCACAACACAGGAATTTGCCGTGCTGCGGGAGCTGATGCAATATGCCGCTAAGGTCACAGTCGCTTTGACACTGGACCGGATTTATTCTGCGGGCATGCAGCCTCATGAGCTGGAGCTGTTTCATCCCGCGGCAGTAACCTGTATCAAGCTTCGCGGAATGGCAGATGAAATGGGCCTGACGGTATGGGATGAACTCCTGGCACCCCCGGTGCTGCCGCGTTTTGTCGGAAGTCCTGTCCTTGCCCATCTGGAGAAGGGGTTTGGCCGGCGAATCCGCTGGATCGGTGCCGCTTCAGAGGTTGCAGATGCAATTACCCTTACTGCGGCAGCTTCGCGCAGAGCCGAAGTAGAAGGAAGCCTGAGGGAGATGCTCCGTCTTGCCCGTGAGGAAGGTGCAAAATACGGGGAGATGGCTGTATTTATGCGTAATATTGCCGACTATGAGCAGCTTGTGGTTCCCCTGTTCCAAGACTACGGAATCCCATTCTTCCTTGACCAAAAGATGAATGAGCTGCATCATCCACTGGTAGAATTTATCCGCTCTGCCTTTGATGTGGTGCGAAGACGGTGGCGGTATGAGGATGTGTTCCGCTGTGTGAAGACGGACCTGTTGCTGCCGATGGACTACAGTGTGACGCGCGCCGATATGGATGCACTGGAGAATTATGTGCTGGCTTGCGGCATTCAGGGCCACCGCTGGACGAATGGCCGGTCCTGGAAAGGAATCCCGAGTCTGTCGCTGGAAGGCGAGAGAGCCGTGGATGAAGTGCTGCTGGCAAGAATGGAAGCATGCCGGGAGGTTATTACAGGTCCGCTTCAGGCTTTTGAGAAGCGGGTCAAAACAAGCCGCAGCGGACTGGAGCTGTGCAAGGCTGTCTACTTTCTTCTGCAGGACACGGATGCCGCAAGCAAGCTGGAACAGATGAGTGCCAAGGCGTTAGGGCTGGGGCAGCCAGAAGCGGCCCGCGAGCATACCCAGTTATGGGGAGCGGTACTGAATCTGCTGGATCAGATTGCCGAGATGATGGGCGGCGAAAGAATGGAGTTTGATGTTTTTGCCGGGGTACTGGAGACAGGGCTGGCTGAACTGAAGATGGGGCTGGTGCCGCCTGCGCTGGATCAGGTGCTGGTGGGAACTATGGACCGCACCCGGGTATCGGGAGTCAAATATGCCTTTTTACTGGGTTTCAATGAAGGGGTTGTTCCCGCCCAGTTCAAGGAGGACGGCATCCTCTCGGAGGGGGAACGCCTGCTGCTGGAGAATGCCGGAATGGAGCTTACTCCCGGATCTTCCCGCAAGCTGCTGGATGAGCGTTTTCTAATTTACAATACACTCACTACGGCAAGCCGCAAGCTTTGGATCAGTTATGCGACAGCAGATGAAGAGGGTAAGGCTCTGCTGCCATCCGAAATGATCCGCCATTTGCATGGCATGTTTCCAGGGGCACTCAAAGAGCAATTTGTATCCGGATTTCCAACAGCTGTGGGTGGAGCGGCAGACGAAACTGAGGCGCTTGAAGCGCTGCATATGGGTTTTGTAGGTCAACCGGAACAGACGCTGCGCATGCTGGTTCTACAGCTTCGGCAGTGGCGGCAGGGAGTGGACATTCCCGCGCTCTGGTGGGATGTCTATAACTGGTTTATCACGGATAAGGAGCATGGACCGCAGCTGGTAAAGCTGCTTGGTTCACTCTTCTACCGCAATGACGGAAATCGGCTGAAGCAGGAGACCAGTCTGCGTTTATACGGCGGAACGACAGTACGGGGCAGTGTATCCCGCATGGAGAAATTCGTCGCCTGCGCCTTCTCGCATTTCGCTTCCTACGGTCTGAGGCTGAAGGAACGCCAGCTCTACAAGCTGCAGGCCCCTGATATTGGGCAGCTGTTCCATGCCGCTCTCAGCGAAATGGCCGTTCAGTTACAGAAGCAGGGACGCAGCTGGGGCAGCATGACGGCAGAGGAATGCCGCCGTGAGGCCGGGGAGACTGTGGACAGGCTCTCGCCGCTTCTCCAAGGTGAAATCCTGATGAGCAGCAAGCGTTACGGATATATCTCCCGTAAGCTCAAGAACATCGTCGGCCGCGCCTCTGTGATCCTTGGGGAACATGCCAGAAGGGGAAGTTTTGAACCGGTGGGGCTTGAGCTTGATTTTGGACCGGGCAAGGACCTGCCGCCGCTTCGAATCACCCTGCCAAACGGCTGTGTGATGGAGGTGGTGGGCCGGATCGACCGTGTGGATATGGCCGAAGGCGAGCAAGGCATTCTGCTGCGGGTCATCGACTATAAATCCAGCCAGAAGGACCTCAAGCTGCACGAAGTCTATTACGGGCTGTCGCTGCAAATGCTTACCTACCTGGATGTTCTGCTCACCTATTCGGAGCAATGGCTCGGCAAGACTGCTCTTCCTGCCGGAACGCTCTATTTCCATGTGCATGATCCGCTCTTGACCTCAGCCAACGGCATGAACCGCGAGCAGGCAGAGCAGGAGCTGATGAAGCGTTTCAAAATGAAAGGGCTGCTGACTGCGGACCGTGAAGTAGTCTCACTTATGGACACCACTCTGGACAAGGGGCATTCCTCGATAGTGCCGGTGGCACTGAAGAGCGACGGGAGCTTTTATAGCAGTGCATCAGTCGCTACGCCTGAGCAATGGGGACATCTGCTGTCTTCGGTACGCAGTACGATCTCCGATATCGGGACACGCATTACCGAAGGCGATGTGGCGATTCAGCCCTACCGGATACAGCAGGAAACGGCCTGCACCTTCTGCTCTTTCCGGCCGGTATGCCAGTTTGATGAGGCTGTGGAAGGAAATGCTTACAACATTCTCGGCAAGCCGGGCAAAGAAGTGATCTGGGACCTGCTGTCCCGCGAAGGAGGAGAAAAGCCATGATACGAAAAGCGGAAATAGAGCCCAAACCGGAAGGAAGTCTATGGAGCGACGACCAATGGCGCGCTATCGCCGAGAGCGGTGATGATATCCTGGTCGCGGCGGCGGCAGGCTCCGGCAAGACTGCAGTGCTGGTCGAACGGATTATCCGTAAAATCAGCAGCGAAGAGAACGGGTTCAGTGTAGACCGGCTGCTAGTGGCCACGTTTACAAAGGCAGCGGCTGCTGAAATGCGGCAGCGTATCCGCGAGGCACTGGAACGAAAGCTGGAGGAGGAATCCGGGGATGAAGAAGGGAGCCGGGGCAATGAGCATCTGCGCCGCCAGCTTGCTCTGCTCGGCAAAGCCTCGATTACGACGCTGCATTCCTTTTGTCTGGAAGTCATCCGGCGTTATTACCAGCTCATTCCCATTGATCCGGGTTTCCGGATTCTGAATGAGCATGAAGCAGAGATGATGCGCCAGGAACTGCTGGAGGAGCTGCTGGAAGAGAAATATGGAGAAGTGACAGAAGACGGGGAAGATACTGTTTTTGTACAGCTGGCTGACTGGTTCAGCGGTGAACGCAGTGATGATGCTGTGCATGCGCTGGTGCAGCGGCTGCATGATTTTGCGCGCAGCCATCCCTGGCCGGCGGAGTGGTTGCGGGGTACCGCTGCGGATTTCTCGTTACCGGACACGGATGCTCTTAGCCGCACGCCATGGGTCCAGAGTATTCTGGCGGAAGCGAAGCTGACGCTGGATGGGGCTGCGAGCCAGCTCCGCGAGGGCCGGAATATCGCTTTGCAGCCGGGAGGGCCTGCTCCTTATGCCGAGAATCTGGCTGCGGATCTGGAAATGGTGCAATCGCTGCAGGAAGCTCTGGAATTCCGCCCGTGGGCCGAGCTGTATGATATTTTTATGGAAATATCGTTTGGAAAGCTGAAGGCCTGCAAGAAGGACTCGACCGATCCCGGACTGCAGGAGACGGTGAAGGATCTCCGTGATAGTGTGAAGAAGAACCTGCTGGAGCTGCAGAAATCCCTATTTGGGCGTCCGGCCGAGGCCTTTCTGGGCGAGCTGCATGAGGCAGCACCGCTGATGCGGGAGCTTGCGGAGACGGTAATTGAATTCGGTGAACGCTACCGGATCGAGAAAGCAGGGCGGGGCCTGGTCGATTTCAGTGACCTCGAGCATTACTGCCTGAAGATCCTGCGCCACCAGGATTCTGTACCCGGTCATTCAGTGCCTTCGGATGCGGCCATGGAGTACCGTGACCAGTTTGACGAAGTGCTCTTGGATGAATATCAGGATACAAACAGCGTGCAGGAAGAAATTGTACGCCTGATCTCCCGTGAATCTCCCGGCAACCGCTTTATGGTTGGAGATATGAAGCAGAGTATTTACCGTTTCCGGCTGGCGGAGCCGGGATTGTTTCTGGATAAATACCGGAGCTTTGGCTCAGCCAGAGACAACAGAAGTGATGGCGTAACCGGGACTGGGGAAGGTGCCGGAGGAGATGAAATCCAGAATTCAGGCAAGCCGGAAGGCGGCTCGGTAATCGATCTGGCCCGCAACTTCCGCAGCCGCCTGGAGGTGGTCAATGCTGTTAATATGATTTTCCGGCAGATTATGGACAGTAAGGTTGCTGAAATAAGCTATGATGAGCGCGCAGAGCTAGTCTACGGAGCACATTTTCCGGGGGCTGAGGAAAAAGGGCCGGATCTTTATTTTGCCCCTGAGCTGCTTCTTATCGACCGGGGAACATCGACGTCCGGACGCTCAGAGGAGCCGGCTGAGGACGGGGAACTTCCCCCGCAGGAGAATGAAGCCATTGAGAGTGAAACCGCACAGCTTGAGGCGAGGGCCATTGTGCGGCGCATCTCGCAGATGACCGGCATGAGTGGCGGCGAGCCGCTGCTTATTTATGATAAAGGCCTAAAAATCATGCGGCCGGTTGTTTACGGCGATATAGTCATTCTGCTGCGGTCTGCGCGGATTTGGACACCGTTGATGATCGAGGAGCTGCGTTTGGAGGGTATCCCGGCGTATGGTGACCAGAACAAGGGTTACTTTCAGGCTACCGAAGTAGAAATTGCCCTTTCGCTGCTGCAGATTGTGGACAATCCCCGTCAGGATATCCCGCTGGCTGGCGTGCTTCGTTCACCTGTGGTGAATTTGCGCGAAGAAGAGCTGGCTTTGGTGCGCCTTTGCAGCAATGGTTCATTTTTTGATGCTGTCCTTGCGGCAGCCGGGGAAGAGAATAAACCAGTCTATTCTTCAAAGTCTTTACATGCGGAAATACAGCAGGCAGCAGGATTGACAGAGGCTGTTCAAGCCGAGAGTGCTGCTGTTAATGAAGTCAACCTGGCACAAAGCGGTGGATTTGCGGAAGATACAGCAACTGCCTTAGGAATACCGGAGATTTCTTTAGAGCTTCAAATGAAGCTGCAAGCTTTTCTGAAGCTGCTTGAGGGCTGGAGAAATGCCGCACGGCAAGGCAGTCTCAGTACATTGATCTGGCGGATTTATGGTGAGAGCGGTTATCTGGAGTGGGTTGGCGGCCTGCCTGGAGGCTTTCAGCGCCAGAACAATCTGACAGCACTGTATGACCGGGCCGTACAATTTGAAAATGACACCTCTTCGCGAGGATTATTCCGCTTCTTGGTGTTCATTAACCGGCTGAGAGAAAATGGCGGAGACTTGGGAGTGGCCGGAGGAACGGGTGAAGAGGCCGGAGGAGTCAGAATTATGACCATTCACAAGTCCAAGGGTCTGGAGTTCCCGGTAGTGTTTCTGGCAGGGATGGCGAAGCCGTTCAACCGTCAGGATCTGTATTCACCTTTCCTGATGCATAAAGAGCTTGGATTCGGACCGCGTTTTGTAGAACGGGATACCCGGGTCAGCTACCCTACACTTCCTTATCTGGCCATCAACCGCCGTTCCCGGCTGGAACTGCTGGCAGAGGAAATGCGTGTGCTCTATGTCGGATTAACCCGGCCGCGTGACAAAATGATCCTTGTCGGCACGGTAAGGGATTTATCGCGCACCCTTGCAGGCTGGAGCAGCGTGCAGTCCCGTGAAGAATTGCTGCTGGAGGATCATTTACTGGCCCGGGGACGCAGCTATTTAGATTGGGTAGGACCGGCACTCATCCGGCATCCAGGAGCAGCTATTCTGCGTAAGCTGGCAGGAACAGAGGGGGCTCTATCTGCGGTACTGCATAGAGATGCTTCTAATTGGAGCATCTCAGCGGTGAACGCGGCAGAACTCAGTTCCGGCTCTCTTGCTGCGGCTGGTACAGCGGATCAGAATGAGGAACGGTATACTATGCTCGAAGCATTGAAGCGCGGCCGCAGTGTGGCATCTAAGAACACAAGTAGAGAGACTGATATCACCGCACGACTGAACTGGGTCTATCCTTATGCTGCCGCATCCGGGATTCCCGCTAAAACTTCAGTCACCGAACTGAAATCGATGCTGTCCATGCAGGAGCAGCCTTCCTATGATTTGCTGGAAGAGTCACGGCTCCCGGCTTCGGGGAATGGCCTGGCACGCGGGGTGGCAGGAACAGATAGTCTGCATCTGCAGCGCCCGAAATTTATGGAGAAACGTGGCTTGTCGCCTTCAGAGCGGGGAACGGCCTATCATACGGTCATGCAGCATGTTCCGCTGGAAGGTGCTGTAGACCGTGTTGTCCTGGAAGCAACAATAGCACGTCTTACACGGTTTGCCATTCTCACAGTCGAGCAGGCCGAGGCAGTCGAGCTTGGTGATATTGAGGCGTTTTACATGGGGGAAATGGGCCGGAGGCTAATTGGGGCTCCCTGGAAAAGAAGAGAACAGCCTTTCAGTTATATGGTTCCGGCAAGTGAGGCCTACCATGGACTCATTGATCTCAATGAAGCGGCAGCGGGACTTGAAACTCCTGAAGTCAGACCGGCCATGGGGGAATCCGTCCTGATTCAAGGTGTAATCGACTGCCTCTTCCGGGAGGAGGGACGGCTGATTCTGCTGGATTACAAGACGGATGCTGTTCTGGAGCATCAGGGCGGAATTGATTCTCTGAAAGAAAAGTACCGGTTTCAGCTGGAGCTGTACAGCAAGGCGCTTCTGAATATTCTCGGGGAGCCGGTCAGCGAGATTTGGCTGTACTTTTTTGACGGCGGTCATGCTGTAAAGCTATAAATCGATCCATATTCTTGCCGATGAAACTATAAATCTATCAATCGAGAAATACCGCATGAGGGCGGGGAAAAGAGGACGACAATGCGCATATTGCATACGGGGGACTGGCATCTGGGCCGGACGCTGGAAGGAAGAAGCCGGCAGAAGGAGCAGGAGCAGTTCATCGATGAGCTGGTAGAGATTGCTGATGATTCCCAGGCAGATCTTATTCTGATGGCGGGAGATGTTTATGATTCCGTGAATCCACCGGCAGCAGCAGAGCAGCTGTTCTACGATGCTGCCGCCAGACTTACGGCAAATGGCCGGCCGCTGGTGGTCATTTCCGGCAATCATGATCAGCCTGAGCGTGTAGCATCCGTGTCCCCGCTTGTCCGCAGACAGGGCATTACACTTGTAGGTTTGCCTACCTCTGAGCCGGTGACGGTCCATGCTGTACGTACAGGAGAAATCGCCAAAATCGCAGCCCTTCCTTATCCCTCTGAAGCCCGGCTTGGCGAACTGCTCGCCGGGGATAGCGGAGAAGATGAGCTTCGTCTTGCCTACAGCGCAAGGGTAGGCAGGCTGATGAGCATGCTGGGGCGGGAATTCACACCTCAGACGGTCAATTTGGCGATGAGCCATATCTATGTCCTGGGCGGTTTAGAGAGTAAAGACTCGGAACGGCCGATACAGGTGGGTGGTGCTTACACTGTAGATCCCTCAGCGCTGTCATGTGGTGCACAATATACAGCGCTTGGGCATCTTCACCGCGCCCAGAGCGTGAAGGGCGACGGCATGATCCGTTATAGCGGATCGCCTCTGGCCTACAGCTTCTCTGAAGCGGGTCAGGCCAAGTCCGTGGCATTGCTAGAGATTGCGCCTGGCGGAGAACCTTCCTTTGAGGAAATCTATTTGCGCTGCGGCCGTCCTCTGGTGAACTGGAAGTCTTCCGGCGGGTTACAGGAAGTCTATAACTGGCTGGACGAAGGCCGGGATGCAACTGCTTTTATTGATCTGGAGCTCCGCCTGACGGAAGCGATGTCGCTGAATGATATCCAGCGGCTGCGCAAATCCCGAGAGGGGATCATCCATATTCGTCCGGTGTATCCGCAGATGGAGCAGGAGCTTGAGGAGATGGCCCGTTCGCGTATGCCGGTTCAAGAGCTGTTCCGCAGATTCTACCAGCGGCAGACCGGCGGGGCAGAGCCTGAGGACAGCCTGATTGAACTGTTCCTGGAGCTGGCAGAAGAAGAGCGGCGCGAGCCTGCGGAAGGGGAGGAGAACTGAAGTGAAGCCAATTCTACTAAAAGTGGCTGGACTGCAAAGCTACAGAGAGCAGCAGGAGATTGATTTTGCGAGTCTGACCGAAACAGGGCTGTTCGGTATTTTTGGGCCGACGGGAAGCGGCAAATCCAGTTTGCTGGACGCGATCACACTGGCCATGTATGGCAAAGTGGAACGGGCAGTGAACGGGACACAGGGAATCATGAACCATTCCGAGGACCAGCTTAGCGTGGCATTTACTTTTGAGCTGACTTCCTCAGCCGGCCCCCGCCGTTACCGGGTCGAACGGAAATTCAAGCGGACCGGAGACCAGTCCGTGAGCAATACAATCAGCCGTTTCATCGAGGTTGCAGATGACGGTGATCACGTGATGGCCGATAAGCTGGCCGATGTTACACGCTGTGTAGAGGAGCATATCGGACTTAAAATGGATGATTTCACCCGGGCCGTTGTGCTGCCGCAGGGTAAGTTTGCAGAGTTTCTGTCACTGCGGGGTGTAGACCGCAGACAAATGCTCCAGCGTCTTTTTCATCTGGAGCAGTATGGTGACGGGCTGGCGCTGAAGCTTAGCCGCCGGGTGAAGGAGAATGAGGCTGCGCTGCGCGCACTGGAGGCGGAGCAGCAGGGGCTGGGCAGTGCAGGCAAGACAGATGTTGAGGCTGCTGAGCAGCGCCTGCAGGAAGCGGTCCGCCAGGCGGCAGATTGCCGCAAGCGGCTGGATGAGGCGGTGCAGCGGGCGGAACGCTATGCCCGCATCCGCGAGCTGCAGGACGAGCGCTCCCGCCGTGAGGGGCAGCGGCAGGCTTTGCTTGCGCAGGAGGCAGATATCCTCCTGCTGGAGCAGAAGCTCGGCAAGGCTGACGAAGCCGAGAAGATGCTGCCCGCGCTGAGGGCCTGGCGCAGCGCGGAAGAGGCCTGGAAAAGCCGATTGGCCCGTGCGGAGGGCCAGGAGGTGCAGGCCGCCGCAGCCGAGCGGCAGGCGGCGGAGCAGGCAGCGGCGGAAGCGGCGGCGCAGGCCGCGCTGGCCGAGGAGGAACCCGCCCTCCGGCAGGGGGCGGATACCTACCGCCGCGCGCTCGAGCTGGAAGCCGAGCTGGGCGGATTGCGGCGCGAGCGCACAGCGGTGCTGGAGCGCCGCGATGAGGCCTCCCGCGGGCTCGCTGCCCGGCGGGAGAGCATGGCCCGGGAGCGTGAGCTTTTGGCCAAGGGCCAAAAGCGCCAGCAAGAGCTGCAGCAGAGCCTGCAGCCGCTGGCGGTCCGCTCCCAGGAGCGGCAGACGCTGCAGGAGGCCATGCAGCGTCTCCAGGGCCTGCGTTCCGCCTCCTCCCAGCGGGAGACGGCGGAACGGGAACGCGCCGAGCGCGCCGCGGTGCTCGCGGCGGCAGAGGCGCGGCTCGCCGCCGCCGGGGACCGGCGGCGCTCGCTTGAGGCGCAGCGCGGCGCGGGAATCGCCGCCGCAGTGCTGCACCTGGAGGAGCTGCGCGCCGGAGAGGCCGCAGCGGGAGCCGCCGCCGATCAGCTGGAGCTTCACGGAAGCACGCTTGCGGCGGCGCTCAAGGGCCAAGAGCGGCACCGGCTCTCTCTGTCGCTCGCCAGTGAACTGCAGGACGGGCAGCCGTGCCCGGTCTGCGGCAGCCCGCATCACCCCGCACCTGCGCTGACAGAGGACAGCGGCGAGCGGGATGAGCTGGAGCGGCAGCTTGAGCAGTCCCGTGCGCTAGGCAGACGGGCGCTTGAAGCGCGTCATCTGTTCCGCAGCCTGCTGGAGCAGGACGTGACCTGGCTGGAGCAGGTATACGGCGAAGGGGCAGTAGAATCCTTCGCGGCACCTGCAGCTGCGGGGCTGGAACAAGACAGCGCTGCCGACCCAGTCCCGTCCTGGACCTTGACTCCTTCAGATTTAACTGAAGCCCCGGCTTCTTTGGATCATCCTGCAAATCTGACTCTATCAACTGGCCTTGAAGTCCTGGCTCCATCAGATCAATCTGCAGCGCCGGCCAATCCTTCTGAGGCTTCGGCTTCTGCCGGTCTCTCTGCCGATCCTGTTTCATTCAGCACTGATACAGTTTCGGCAGAGCAGGCTTTGTCCGGATTGGAAACTGATTTTTCTGCGCTTAAAATCCGCTCCGGTGAGCTTCGCCGAAGTGCGGCAGAATGGCAGCGCTCCATGCAGGAACAACAGCAGCTGACCCATAAGGAAGCAGCAGCGGCGGAAGCCGAAGCAGCTTGGCTGCAAGGCATTACAGCCAAAGCCGCAGATCTGGTACGGCAACTGGATGAGCTCCATAACGAATGGATGCGGCTCTTTCCGGAGCTGGCTCCGGATGATGCCGAGCATGCCTACCGCGAAATGCAGAAGAAGGATGAGCTAGCTGAAGAAATTAGGGGACGGCTGGAGATCAGCGTCAAGTTCCTGGATGACAAGAGTACTTCCGTGCAGGTGCTTCAAGAGGAAATAGCATCCTTAGACAAAGAACTGGCACAGTGGAACGCACAGCTGGAAGGGAAAGAGGCATTGGAGCGAGAGAAAGAGCAGCGTCTCCTTCAGTGGACTGGCGGCAGGTCTGCTGCCGTCTTGCTGGCGGAATGCGAGCAGCGCCTGCAGGCGCTGCAGGCGGGTCTGGACAGCAGCAGGCAGGCTCACCGGACAGCAGCGGAACAGGCACAGCATGCGGTGAAGGAAGCGGCTATCAGCCGCCAGGCGGCTGATTCTGCCCGGGAGCATTGTGCGGCTGCCGCCTCGCATTGGGAGGACTGCTTGAACGCTTCGCTGTTTGCTTCAGCCACTGAGGTTGAAGGTGCTGCGCTCACCCCTGAAGAGCGGACAGGTGCAGGTGCCCGTGTGCGGGCCCATCGTGAAGGTGAAGCTGAAGTTACGCTGCAGCTGCGGAATATTGAAGAGAAGCTGGAAGGGGCTATTTTGAGCACAGAGGAATGGCAGGAGAGCCAGGAGACCCTGCGTAGATGCAAGGAAGACGATGAGGCTGCTTTGCAGGGCCGGGCCCGTGCTGAACGAGATCTGGAAGACTTGCAGCACCGGCATGTCCGATGGATGGAGCTTGAAGGGAAGCGTGCGGAGCATGCTGCGCTTCAGGACCGGCTGTCCAAGCTGCAGACCGTGCTGCGTGGAAACGCCTTTGTAGAATATATTGCAGAGGAGCAACTCATGCAGGTATGTCAGGCAGCTTCACAACGGCTTCGTTTCCTGAGCAAGCAGCGTTATGCGCTTGAGGTGGATTCCGGCGGCGGGTTTGTCATTCGTGATGACGGGAATGGTGGAGTAAGACGACCTGTATCCACCTTATCTGGCGGAGAAACATTCCTGACCTCTTTGTCCCTGGCACTGGCGCTTTCGGCGCAGATCCAGCTGCGGGGGCAGTATCCGCTGCAATTCTTTTTCCTGGATGAAGGCTTCGGCACGTTGGACCCGGATCTGCTCGACACAGTTATCACATCACTCGAAAGACTGCATAACGACCAGCTCTCCGTTGGAATCATCAGCCATGTTCCTGAGCTGAGGGCACGTCTGCCCCGCAAGCTCGTTATCGTTCCGGCAGAGCCGGGAGGCGGGGGTTCGCGGATTATTTTGGAAAAAATGTGATGCCTGATATACAATGTGATAACTGTCACAGATACAGCATCATACCCTTGTTATAATACAGCTAAGCCGACATCATTTTGAAACACCTCGGCGGACGTATGACCGGGAGCATTTCTCCTTTTCATACGTCCGCCGCCGAATCAGCTTTCTGAGCTGATAGGGTGTTTCTTTTTTTTGTCTTTTTTTCATGCAGAAATACACAATGAATTCCCAGCAGTCTGTATCTATAACAGAGCTGATTGTCTTCAAATTCCATGCTTTATATCAATCGAACTTGTGAATTTTCTATTCTGGATCTGCTGTGACTACAGACACCCCCTCATTCCTAATCCCTATGTTTCCACAATCTTCCGGGGGCCATTCCCCTTTGGCACCTGTCTTTCCCAATCCGCAATTATCCTGTATGATAAGAGACATAAAATAATGATGCCGCGAAGTATGCCATTCCCGAGCACGGATTAGCACAAGCTGGATTCACCTGCTGGCTTTTCACCACAACTATAGGAGGAAGCGTCCCGATGGAAACCGTATTTAGCAAAATCATTGAAGGTTCGATACCTTCCAAGAAGGTATTCGAAAATGAACGGATTCTGGCTTTTTATGATATTGAGCCTGCAGCTCCGGTACATGTGCTGATTATTCCAAAGAAGTTCATAGCTTCCATGAATGACGTTGCACCTGAGGACCTGCCGCTAATCGGTGAGATTCATGCCGTGGCGCAGCAAATTGCTGTCCAGCTTGGGATTGCAGACAGCGGGTACCGCCTGATTAACAATTGCGGACCGGACAGCGGACAAGCTGTGCCTCATCTCCACTATCACTTGCTTGGCGGGGCCAAATTAGGCGCTCTTGTCGGAAATTCGGCATCCCACGCCTGACAGATTTTAAATACGGAAGTACCTGGCCGAAAAAAAGAATAACACGAAGGTTGACACCATATTTCACTTTGACCTATAATGAAATTTGATGAACCGTGTTGTTATGCTCTTGGACGGTCTGGTCGGAGGGAGGGAAAACTGGTGTCTGAAACGAAAGTTCGCAAAAACGAGACAATTGATGCTGCACTTCGTCGCTTTAAACGTTCCATTGCTAAAGATGGTGTCTTGGCTGAGGTGAAGAAACGCAAGCATTATGAAAAGCCAAGCGTAAAGCGCAAGAAGAAGTCTGAGGCTGCTCGTAAGAGAAAGTTTTAGGAGGATTACCCACGCATGAATCTTAGCGAACGATTAAACGAAGATATGAAGCAAGCGATGAAGAGTAAGGACAAGTTCACACTCTCCACGATTCGAATGGTTCGTTCTACAATAAAGTATCTTGAAATAGATTTGAAGAGAACATTAGACGACAACGAAGTGCTTGATATCCTTAGTCGTGAAATCAAACAGCGCAAAGATGCCCTCCAAGAATTTGAATCAGCGGGTCGCGACGAGCTTGCCGCGAGTACGAAGGCAGAAATCGAGATTATCATGAAATACCTACCTGAACAGCTTTCCGAAGAAGAAATTAAAGTAATTGTACAGCAGACCATCCAGGAAACCGGTGCTTCTTCGAAAAGTGAAATGGGTAAGGTGATGAGCGCACTGATGCCTAAGGTAAAAGGTCGCGCCGATGGTAAACTCGTGAACCAGGCGGTTCTGCAATTTCTGCAATAATATAACGCTAGCACCCCTTTTTTAAGGGGTGTTTTTCATTTTTCGGGGAATTTATGCATTTGCAGGGTTATAAGATTATGATAGGGACACATTCTAAGAATAGACTTTGATGTGTCTCTTTTTATGCTGCATTCTTTATCTTCGTTTGAAACGCTTGTGTCTATAGGGCGTACTATGCACTAAGAGCTGGAATTATGTGAAGAGGAGGTAAGACCTTGGACAGATTTCGTAAAATCGCGGTATCCAGTATTTCCGTTCTCCTATTACTGCTGCTGCTGATACCGATAACAGGTGTGGCAAGCGCAGACAAGGCTTCGCCGCGTACATCGGCAGCTGCGCCTGTGTCCAAGAATGGGCCTGTATTTATCATTCCGGTAGATCAGGAAATTGAACGTGGGCTCCAGAGCTTTCTGGAGCGGGGATTCCAGGAGGCGGCAAACTACGGGGCTGTTCTGATTTTGCTGGAAATAGATACACCGGGTGGACTCGTGGATTCGGCCGAGCAGATCGGCATGATGGTACGCGACAGTAAAATTCCGACTGCAGCTTACATCAGGGGGGATGCCGCTTCGGCAGGCAGCTATATTGCGCTGAACGCAGGAAACATCATTATGAAACCGGGCAGTATGATTGGTGCGGCTTCCCTGGTGGACGGCAGAGGAAATAGTGTGGAAGACGCTAAGCTCACGTCCTATTGGAAATCAAAAATGGTCGGTGCCGCTGAGCTGAACGGGCGTGATCCGGAAATAGCTGCCGGGATGATGGATAAGAATATTGTCGTTAACAAGCCCGAGCTTGGCGTAAAAAAGGCACAGGGCCAGATTATCGCATTAAGCAGCGATGAAGCGCTCAAAGCCGGGTACGCAGACAGCATCGCAAGTACGCCTGAAGAAGCGATCACCTCACTGGGCTATTCCACAGACGACATTTTTCGCGTAGAGCATACAGGTGCGGAAAAAATGTCGCATTTTCTGACCAACCCGATTGTGATGACGATTCTGCTCTTCATCGGAATTGCGGGAATTATCATTGAGATGCTGGTTCCGGGCTTTGGTGTTCCGGGGATTATCGGCACGCTGGCCTTTGCACTATATTTCTTCGGTAATTACGTGGCGGGCTTTGCCGGTGCCGAGACCTGGCTGTTGTTCATTCTGGGGCTTGTAATGCTGGTGCTGGAGCTGTTTGTCCCGAGCTTTGGTATACTCGGTATCCTGGGCTCTGTACTCCTTGTAGCGGGCGTAGTAAGGGCTGCTTACAGCTATACACATGCGTTGTTCAGTCTGGGCATTGCTTTTGCGGCAGCGGCGGTAGTCATTATTATTGTGGCCGTCACTTTCAAGGAACGTGGGATATGGAACCGGTTTATCCTGAAGGACAGCCTAACCAAAGAGCAGGGATTTGTGCCTGTACTGGAGAAGCTTAGTTTGGTTGGAGCCTCCGGTGTCAGTATAACACCGCTTCGTCCGGCAGGAACGGCCAGTCTGAATGGGGAGCGGGTGGATGTGGTCACCGAGGGCTCCTTTATTGACACAGGAGTCTCCATTTCGGTGATTAAGGTCGAAGGCGGACGAGTGGTTGTGAAGGAAGCCGCGAAGTAAGAATTGTGAAATTACATTTTAACGGAGGTTGGAAGAGGTATGATTGAAGCGTCTACTATTACGATTTTGCTGATCGCGGTTGTTGTGATTGTTGTGTTGAGTGTGTTTTTCAGCTTTTTCCCGGTCATGTTATGGGTTTCAGCCTGGGCTGCCGGAGTGAAAATCAGTATTATTACCCTGGTGGCGATGAGACTCCGGCGGGTTACGCCAAGCCGGATCGTTAATCCGCTGATCAAGGCAACTAAGGCGGGGCTTGGCGTGAATATTAATCAGCTCGAAAGCCATTATCTGGCGGGCGGGAATGTAGACCGGGTTGTGAATGCGCTAATCGCTGCACAGCGTGCAGATATACCGCTGGAATTCACGCGTGCCGCTGCGATCGATCTGGCTGGACGGGATGTGCTGCTGGCGGTGCAGATGAGTGTTAATCCGCGCGTGATCGAGACTCCGATTGTAGCCGCAGTAGCCAAGAACGGTATCGAGGTTAAAGTAAAAGCGAGAGTAACCGTACGCGCCAACATTGACCGCCTCGTCGGCGGTGCAGGTGAAGAAACCATTATCGCCCGTGTAGGGGAGGGGATCGTCACCACAGTAGGCTCAAGTGATTCCCATAAGGACGTGCTGGAGAATCCGGATTCCATCTCCCGGACTGTATTATCTAAGGGACTGGATTCGGGGACGGCTTTTGAAATTCTGTCCATAGATATCGCTGACATTGATGTAGGGAAGAATATTGGTGCTTATCTGCAGACTGAACAGGCTGAGGCAGATAAACGGATTGCCCAGGCCAAAGCAGAGGAGCGCAGAGCAATGGCTGTCGCCCATGAGCAGGAAATGAAGGCCCGTGTCGTTGAGATGAAAGCACTTGTAGTCGAGTCCGAGTCCAAAGTGCCGCTGGCCATGGCGGAAGCGCTGCGCTCCGGCAAGCTTGGAGTTATGGATTATATGAATCTCAAAAATATCGAAGCTGACACTCAAATGCGCGGTTCGCTCGGCAAACTAAACGACGGTGATGACAACAGCCGTCCAACCAATAAATAAGGGGATGTGAGTCCCATGGGCAGCTTGATTTATGTAGCAGCGATTATCATCATCGCAATCATTTCGAGTCTGAATAAGGCGGGGAAAAAGAAGGGGGGCACCGCTTCGCCGGGAGGAATGCCTAGTTTTGGAAGTGGAGGCGGGAATCCCCTTCAACCCTCCCGGCGCACGCAGAGCAACCAGAAAAACGAGCGCAGTGGTTTTCCTGTTCCCGGAGGAGATTCCCCTAACCTTAGCAGGCCTTTGGCTTCCTTCCCGGTGCCGGAATATGATGCATCCCCGGCATGGCCGGAATCTGCAGAGTCGCCATCCCCCGATTACCAAACTGGTGAAGGTGTTTCTTTAGAGCAAGCCCGGGAAGACGGCGTACAAGTCCGTGCAGAGCGGATGGAGCGGGAGTTGAAACGCTTGGAATCGCAATTTAGCGGGAGTGCGTCCACCGTGGGCTCTGGAAACGCCAGCAAACGGCCTGATGCTGTCCAGGAGGTTGACCGGGATTTCAGGGCAGACCGCAAGGCGCTGCGGGACGGTCTCCGATGGGCGGAAATACTGGGTCCCCCGCGGTCGCGGCAGTCCCGTACATTTCGCAGATAGTCTGTAAGCTTCGGATTCCTATGAGGAGTCCGGAGCTTTTTTTCTTCCTGTATACCTGTAATGTTATTCGCTTCCCGAGTTCTTCTCATAAACAAAAGCGCTCCCGCATAAGGTGTACAGAAGGCAGGAAGGGGGAGAAGTCTACTTATGACCCGTATTGGCCGCAGGCTGCGGGGATGGACAAACGGGGTACTGGATCTTCCGCAGGACGTCCTGCAGGAGTTGCCCCGAATCACCCTGATCGGCAATAAAGAACTGTATATCGAGAACCACCGCGGTGTGCTGCATTTTTCCTCCGGGCAGCTGAAGCTGGCGTTAGTTAACGGTTCGCTGGAAATTTCCGGCGAAGGGTTGATGATACGCAATATATTGGGCCAGGAGCTGACGGTAGAGGGAGTTATCGGAGAAATCAGATATAAGGGAAGCGAGGAGAAAACATGAAGGAACCGCCTCTGTCATCACTGCGGGGGTTCGTTACACTGCATGTGACGGGACCGCAGGTGGAAAAGTTTATCAACGCCGTAACCGAAGCAGGAATCGTGATCTGGGACGTGAGGCCTGCCGGCAACGGTGCTTCCCTGAACCTGTTACTGGATGACTTTTTTGTCCTTCGGCCGCTCTTGAAAAAGACAGGCTGCCGCTCGCGGGTCACAGCCAGATATGGACTGCCGTTCCGGGCGGCCAGGCTGTGGAAACGGAAGTTTTTTGCCGCAGGTGTGCTGCTGTTCGGCATTGGCCTGCTGCTGTTATCCTCGATGGTATGGACTATCCGAATTGAAGGCAACGACCGGATTGCTTCCGAGGATATCCTTCAGGCCGCACGACAAGAGGGGGTATACCCCTTCCAGTGGATTTGGCGCATGGAAGATCCGGACAAGCTCTCCAAAGCGCTGACCTCAGAGCTTCCGGGGGTCTCCTGGGTAGGGGTGCAGCGGACTGGGACGAGCGTCAAAATCCAGATTGTGGAGTCCGACCAGCCGGAAAAAAAGCCTCTGCTCAGCCCGCGGCATCTGGTCAGCAGGACCGATGCCGTGGTCAGCGAAATCTATGCGGAGCAGGGCAGACCTGTAGTAAGCCGAAACACACGGGTTAAAAAAGGGCAAATATTGATCTCAGGTACACTGGGTGATGAAGAAAATATGCAATTTGTAGTAGCCAAAGGCGAAGTGAAAGGGCTCGTCTGGCATGAATACAATATAGAGGTACCGCTGAAAAGAGCAGGAAGCTCCTATACCGGAGAACGGAAGGACCGTACCTATCTCGTGCTTGGCAAATGGGCGATTCAGCTGTGGGGTTACGGTGTATCCGGCTTTGCAGAATCACGTACGCTTACGGAGCATGATCCGCTGACGTGGCGGTCATTCCAGCTGCCGCTGGGGCTGATGACCGAGAAGGAGATGGAGGTCCGTAGCACAACTGATACACTGACACCCGAGGCTGCACGGCAAGAGGGGATCACGCGGGCGAAGAACGATATTTTGGCCCGTTACGGCACGGATAGCACCATAAAAAGTCAAAAAATTTTGCATGAGAAGAAAGACAATGGTAAAGTTTATATGAAAGTGCTCTTTGAAGTGGAAGAGAGAATCACGGAAGAACTTCCGATAGTAAACAACTGAGGAGAATGAGGCTACTTGTCAGAACAGACTGCAAGCATTCGTATATCTTTGCAAAATGCGGGAGAAGCGCAATCCCTGTTCGGCCCGCAGGATGGTTTTCTGAAAATAATCGAAAGTGAAATTCCTGCCGTGATTGACTCGCGTGAAGCTGAAATTACAGTTCGCGGAGCGGAGCGGGAAGTGGACATGCTGGAACAGCTGTTTGGTGTGCTGCTCTCCCTGATCCGCAGCGGCTACATACTAAGTGAACGGGATATTCAGTATGCGGTGGAGCTGGCCAAGGACTTCCGGTCCGACCAGCTGCTTGATTTGTTCAAAGGTGAAATCACGACCACCTTCCGCGGCAAACCTATCCGCGTCAAAACGATTGGCCAGAAGCATTACGTAACTACCATCAAGAAGCGGGACATTGTCTTCGGCATCGGTCCAGCCGGTACCGGCAAAACCTATCTTGCCGTTGTGCTGGCTGTTACAGCGCTGAAGGAAGGCTCCGTCAAACGTATAGTCCTTACACGCCCGGCTGTGGAAGCAGGAGAGAGCCTGGGCTTCCTTCCTGGCGATTTGCAGGAAAAGGTAGATCCGTACCTCCGTCCGCTTTATGATGCCTTATACGACGTTATGGGCCCCGATCAGGTCGCTAAGGCATTGGAGCGTGGGTTGATTGAGATCGCTCCGCTTGCTTACATGCGCGGGCGTACGCTGGATGATTCCTTTATCATTCTCGACGAAGCCCAGAATACCACCCCGGAACAGATGAAAATGTTCCTGACCCGCCTTGGATTTGGCTCCAAGATGGTAATCACGGGGGATGTCACCCAGATCGACCTGCCGCGCGGCAAAAAATCGGGCCTAATCGAAGCCAAGGCGATTTTATCCGGCATTGATGAGCTGGGTTTTGTCTATTTCGCAGAACAGGATGTAGTCCGGCATTCCCTGGTACAAAAAATTATCGTCGCCTATGAACGCTCTGCCGAAAACCGCGAATAAAAAAGGGGACTGTCTTCATGGCCTCAAAGCAACCATCCAAATTAAGCGGATTTGTATACAGCAACAACGGCTGGAAGTATAGCGCGGTAACGCGCTATGCTCTTTTCCTGTTACTTGGACTCATTTTCTACTTCAGCCTGTCGTCAGACCTGGTACCCAAGAAGTATGACATCAAAGAGGGAACCCACAGTGCCAAGGAAATCACAGCACCCAAGCAAATCCTAGACACCAAAGCCAAGCTTAAAGCCCAGGAAGAAGCGGCCGAGAATGTAACCAACCGTTATGCAATCATTCCAATGAGAGCGGATAATCTCGTAACCTCCCTGCTCGACCGGATTGACCGGCTGAATCAGGATGATCTCATCTCGCAATCCGACAAAACGGCTATTTACCGGGAGGAGATTCCTCAGCGGGCCAATGATTTTATTTTGAATTTTGTGACCTCCAGCCGAAGCTCCGGTACCTATTCCGAGCATCTGCTGGATGAAATGCAGTCGGTGATCAAGGATCAGACGTATGTTATTCCAGAAGAGACCTTTATCAAGATTCCGCGTCTGACCTCTCAGGATATTATCGAGATGAAGCCGGTTGCCCGGGATATCGTAACGAAGCTTATGAATGATCAGATTACAGACGCCCAGTCTGCACGTGCCAAAGTGGCTGAGCAGGTCAGCGTCAGTTCGCTTAGCCAGCGCACGGCCCGTGAGGTTGTGCAGGAACTGGTGCGGCTCGTGATTACAAGCAACAAGTTCTACGATGAGGATGCGACCAAAGAAGCCAAGGTACAAGCCCGGGAGAATACACCTGATGTGTTCATTGAGCAGGGGGACGTACTTGTTGCCAAAGGGGAGCTAATCACTCCCGAGTTATATGCACTTCTGGATGATAACGGCCTGCTGAGCAACGAGGTTAATTATTGGCCGCAATTTGGTCTGCTGCTGCTTTCGGCTATGCTATCCTTTGGCCTTTTGACCTTCATCCGTTATAACGGGGGAACCTCCGGCTTTAAGTATAATAACTCCCAGCTGCTGATGCTGGTGCTGGTATTTATAATTACGATTATTACGATGAAGCTGGCTGCGTTCCTGCAGACAGATGTACGTTCTTATGTCGGTTTCCTGGCCCCGGTTGCTATTGGTGCAATGTTAATCACCATGCTGCTGGATATGACCCTGGCATACTTTTGTTCCATTTTGATTAGTATACTTGCCAGCATCATCCTAAATGTGCAGCAGAACACCGTATTTGATTTCACCTTCGGGTTCTTTGCACTTATCGTATGTTATGTCGCCATCTTTGCCACACACCGTGCAGGACAGCGTTCCACGCTCCTCAAAGGCGGGATCATGGTATCCTTATTCGGCTGCTTGACTGTATTTATGCTTACGGTGCTTGGCGGAGGCGTATGGAATCAGACGCAGACTCTCTATGCGATTGGCTTCTCTTTTGCCAGCGGTCTGCTGACTGCCGTACTGGTTATTGGTCTGATGCCTTTCTTCGAGGCTACCTTCGGTATCCTGTCGGCGCTCAAGCTAGTCGAATTGTCGAATCCGAACCATCCCCTGCTGCGCAAGCTGCTTACGGAAACGCCGGGTACCTATCATCACAGCGTGATGGTTGGCAACCTGTCGGAAGCGGCGGCGGAGGCTATTGGAGCAGATGGACTGCTCTGCCGGGTCGGCTCCTATTATCATGATATTGGCAAGACCAAACGGCCGTTTTATTTCATAGAGAACCAGAACAACATGGAGAATCCGCATGATTCGATCGAGCCGATGCTCAGTAAATCAATCATTGTGGCGCATGCAAGGGATGGGGTGGAGATGCAGAAGGAGTATAAGCTGCCGAAGCCAATCCGCGATATTGCCGAACAGCATCACGGCACAACATTCCTGCATTATTTTTACCATAAGGCACTGAAGCTGGCTGAGGAAAAGGGGGTGGAGCCCGATTTCACCGAAGAGGACTTCCGGTACCCTGGACCGAAGGCTCAATCCAAAGAATCCGCCGTGGTCGGAATCGCCGACAGTGTGGAAGCCGCCGTCCGCTCGCTCCGCAAACCTACAGTAGTGCAGGTAGAAACGATGATTGAAAAAATCATCAAGAGCCGCCTGGACGATCATCAGTTCGATGAATGCGATCTTACGATCAAGGAGCTCGATATTATCGCGCGGACACTGAAAGAGACGGTAATGGGGATTTTTCACTCAAGGATTGAATATCCCGAGGATGTGAAAAAACCGAAAAAAGAGGAAGGGGCCATAACAACATGAGCTTAGCAATCGTTTGGAACAACGAGCAGGAAGAGCATCCAATAAGCGATGAGCTGATCACCCTACTGGAGAATATTCTGCAAAAGGCAGGACAAATGGAAGGGATTGACGAAGGCGAAGTGGATCTTACTTTTGTCAATAATGAGCGTATCCACGAATTGAATATGGAGTACAGGGGGATCGACCGTCCGACGGATGTACTCTCCTTTGCCATGAACGAAACCGGAGAAGATGAGCCGGAAATTATATATGTTTCCCAGGACAATGGAGAAGGAGAGGATGTCCCTTATGTTCTGGGCGACATCATTATCTCTGTGACCCGGGCGCAGGAGCAGGCGCTGGAATATGGACATTCTCTGGAACGTGAGCTCGGCTTCCTGTTTGTCCACGGTTTCCTGCACCTGCTGGGCTATGATCATCAGGATGCGGCTTCGGAGGCAGAAATGATGTCCAAGCAGGAGCATGTGCTGCTCCAGGTCGGGTTGACCCGCTAATGGTCAAGAATACAGCGGTAGGCCATAAAAAGTTCTGGCACTCTTTTCGATTTGCTGCGCATGGCATTGCTTCGGCGTTCAAATCCGAGCTGAATATGAAGGTGCACAGCACTTTAGCTGCATTGGTGCTTGTTGCCGCTGTTATATTCAGACTTCCCTTGTCCAGCTGGATGCTGCTGTTGCTTGCGATTACGCTCGTTCTGACCGCTGAGCTGCTGAATACCGCCATTGAAGCGACGATTGATCTGGTTTCCCCGGAGATACACCCGTTGGCTAAAAAGGCGAAGGATACCGCCGCAGGCGCTGTACTGCTCACGGCGGTCTTTGCTGTCATCGCCGGAATCTATGTATTTTATCATCCTGTGATGGACTGGATCACCGGACTTATGTCATAATCAGTTTACAACTTAAGCTTATGGGAGAGGCGGACCCGCGTTTTGCGCTCCGTCTTTCATTGTCTTTACCTCAAAGCCAGTTTGTACGAAGTTATTCAGTGAAGTAATCCTAACAAACTCTTAGGAGGACAACTATGGAATCTGCCCTACTCTTACAAGAAGCGATCAAAGCTCGGGCCAATGCCTATATCCCCTACTCCCGTTTCGGTGTCGGAGCAGCATTGCTGGACCAGGACGGCCACGTGCATCATGGCTGCAATGTTGAGAATGCCGCCTTTGGGCCGACAAACTGTGCCGAACGGACGGCCCTTTTCCGCGCCATTGCGGACGGCCACAAGGCTGGAAGCTTCAAAGCGATCGCAGTCATTGCGGATACAGACGGACCAGTGTCGCCTTGCGGCGTCTGCCGCCAAGTGATGGTAGAGCTATGCCCTCCGGATATGAAGGTCATTCTAGGCAACCTGAAGGGTGACATTCAGGAAACTACGGTACGGGATTTGCTTCCGGGCGCGTTTGGACCCGCCGATCTGGAGCAGGGCCAGGCTCCCGAGTGAGCCGGGAATTACGGATCGATTCAGGGACTCACTAAGCTTATGCTACACTTCTTACAGCAGAGTTCGAGAATACAATAGATTGGTTAATCAGCCTTTTATATGCGAATTCTAATGTGCAAAGTGCAGCAGAATGAACAGAAGTATTCATTCAGCACTTTAGTAAATTTGTTCCACAGTCAAGCGTGTTCCCGCAGGGAACGTAAGCGTTCCAACCGTCAACCTCATTCCCATGTGACCCCAAGCCGCTCATTCGCCCGTTTCCGGGTGTCCAGAGGGCGGGGCCCTTGGGGTCCCCCTTGGCTAAGGGGGATTTAGGGGGATCGAAAAGCCTTAGAAATATTAAAATGTACAGGTTTAAAAAAAGTTCCAAGAAGGAAGTAGGAAGGAAGATCATATGAAATTCAAATCAGGGTTTGTCGCTATTATCGGCAGACCGAACGTAGGCAAATCGACACTCATGAACCAGGTGATCGGACAGAAGATCGCCATCATGTCGGACAAGCCGCAGACAACCAGAAACAAAATACACGGGGTATACACCGCTAATAATTCGCAGATCGTATTCCTGGACACGCCGGGTATTCATAAAAGACAGTCTAAGCTGGGCGACTATATGAATCAGACGGCGATGAGCACACTGCATGAGGTAGAAGCTGTGCTGTTCCTGGTGGACGCTTCCGAAGGCATGGGCGGTGGTGACCGCTATATTGCCGAGCAGCTGAATGGAATCAAGACGCCGGTCATTCTTGTGATGAACAAAATTGACAAAATCGAGCCGGAGGCTCTGCTTCCGCTGATCACCGAGTACAATAAGCTGCATGAGTTTGCTGAAATTGTACCGATTTCAGCCAAGCTCGGCAGTAATGTGAATACACTGCTGGATCAGGTGGCGAAATATCTGCCGGAAGGCCCGCAGTATTATCCCGATGACCAGATTACCGACCATCCGGAGCAATTCGTCTGTGCGGAATTGATCCGTGAGAAAATATTGCATCTGACCCGCGAAGAAGTGCCGCATTCCATCGCGGTTGCGATTGAGGACATGCGTGTCGAATCCAATGGCGTTGTACATGTTTCGGCTGTCATCTTTGTCGAACGTGATTCCCAGAAGGGGATTATAATCGGCAAGCAGGGTGCGCTGTTAAAAGAAGTGGGCAGACGGGCCCGGACGGATATCGAGAACCTGCTGGGTTCGAAGATTTTTCTGGAGCTGTGGGTAAAAGTGAAAAAAGACTGGCGTAACCAGGACCGCGTTCTGCGTGATTTGGGCTTCCACAAAGACCTTTAACATCCGCATCTGCGGCTTTTTTGAAATATCTTGGCAGGAATTGCAAGGATAGATCCTGGCCTATCGCACATCCTATTTCTGAAGAGACATCGTGTTTCCGAAGAAAGGATGAATACGAATGCGAGACTTTTCGTGGAAGTATTTTGCAATGACTGGAGATGTCGATGCTTATCTGCTGTACAAAGAAGCCGCAGATCCGCTTAGTGGCGGCATAGAGCTGCCCGCGGAGGAAGAGAAGGTCCTTGATGAAGAAGCGCAATAAGGACTGGTTGCTTGCCGAGTGGTTGGGGGAAGAGGCATGCTATACAGGGTGGAAGGGATCGTCATCCGCAGCATGGACTACGGCGAGGGGAACGCGATTATTACGCTTTGCACCGAGAACGCCGGCAAAGTAGGTGTTCTCGTGCGTGGTGCCAAAAAGGTTAAAAGCCGCCATGCTGCCTTGATCCAGCTGTTCACTGCCGGAGAATTTGTGTTTTTCCGCAACAATGGGGGACTCGGCACTCTGAATGCCGGGGAGATAACGAAATCTCACCATCCGCTTCGTGAGGATCTGGTTAAAGCGGCCTATGCTTCATATGCCTGTGAGCTGCTCGACCGTGTGCTTCATGATGAGGAAACCGGCAGCTTCTGGTACCGGCAGCTCTCGGCTTGTTTGAATGCGATCGAGGAAGACAAAGAGCCAGGTATCATTACTAATGTTTTTGAAATGAAAGTTCTACAGGCAGCAGGCTATGGCCCGCAGCTGGATCATTGTATTGTTTGCAGCCTGGACAAGCCTGATGAGGAACTCCGGCTCAGCCCCCGCCTCGGCGGTGTCCTCTGCCGCAGTTGCAGGCATAACGATCCTCCGGCAATGGAGGTCTCCCCCCGTGCACTTAAGCTGCTGCGTTTATTCGCTGCCCTTGATCTGACACGGCTTGGCAGCGTAGATGTGAAGGAAGAGACACGGGCGGAACTCAAAAAGATTATGCGGGCTTTTATGGACCATCAGCTGGGGCTGAAGCTGAAGTCGCAGAATTTTCTGGATCAGCTTGATAAATACAATATTTGACGAAATCCAAAAAATCCGTTACTATAGGTTCAGTTTCTTTTATAGTTGTGCCGTTGTAGCTCCTAACATGGAGTAACGTGCAGTGATCGGGAAAGTAATGAACATCATTGTCGCTTAAGCGAGCCGGGGGTAGTGGAAGCCTGGCGGGACAACGTTCATGAACATGGCACCCGGGAGTACGCAGGCGGCCAAATGAAAGTGGATTTCGTCATTATTGATGAGATCAAGTAGGGTGGAACCGCGGGAGTAATTTCAAGCTCTCGTCCCTATGTCTGTATATCAGGCATGGGGGCGGGAGCTTTTTTGCCTTGTGATGAGCAAGGATAGAAAAGTGACGCCTCCATCGCACAGCAGGCAAGATGAACCATGGCAAGAGGCGCAGTTAAACTTGTGAAGCGAAGGAGTCGGTAGTATGAATTTTCAGCAGATGATTTTGACGCTGCAGCAGTTCTGGTCTGCACAGAACTGTATTCTCGTCCAGCCGTATGATACGGAAAAAGGTGCCGGAACCATGAACCCCATGACCTTCCTGCGTTCGCTCGGACCGGAGCCGTGGAAGGTAGCTTATGTGGAGCCTTCACGCCGCCCGTCAGATGGACGTTACGGGGAGAACCCGAACCGCCTGTATCAGCATCACCAGTTCCAGGTAATCATCAAGCCGTCCCCGGATAATATCCAGGAGCTGTATCTGGACAGCCTCAAGGCGCTTGGGGTAGATCCACTTTTGCATGACATCCGTTTTGTCGAAGACAACTGGGAGAATCCGTCGCTGGGCTGCGCGGGTCTGGGTTGGGAAGTATGGCTGGATGGTATGGAAATCACACAATTCACGTATTTCCAGCAAGTCGGCGGCATCGAGACCAGCCCGGTAGCTGTCGAAATCACTTACGGTATGGAACGTCTGGCTTCATACATTCAAGATAAGGAAAATGTATTCGATCTGGAATGGGTGGACGGCATGACCTATGGCGATGTATTCCATCAGCCGGAAGTCGAGCATTCTACCTACACCTTTGAAGTATCCGATGTCAAAATGCTATTTACACTCTTCAATACCTATGAAGAAGAAGCACGTAGAGCCATGGAGAAGCACCTGGTGTTCCCGGCTTACGATTATGTGCTGAAATGCTCACACACCTTCAATCTTCTGGATGCGCGCGGAGCGATCAGCGTGACCGAACGTACGGGCTTTATTACCAGAGTCCGCAATCTTGCCCGCACCGTAGCGGCAACATATCTGGAGGAACGCGAGAAGCTTGGATTCCCTCTGCTGAAGAAAGAAGGTGCTGACCTTGTCTAAAGATATATTGTTCGAGATTGGTCTGGAAGAGGTTCCTGCCCGCTTCATCCGTGCTGCAATGGAGCAGCTTCAGGACAGAACCGCTAAATGGCTGGAAGCTTCGCGCATTGCCCATAGCGGAATAAGCTCCTACGCAACACCGCGCCGGCTTACAGTTCTGGTGAAGGATGCGGCGGAACGACAAGAGGATATCAGCGAAGAAGTGAAAGGCCCTTCACGCAAAATAGCACTGGATGCGAGCGGCGAGTGGAGTAAGGCTGCACTCGGCTTTGCACGTAGCCAAGGGGTATCCCCCGAGCAGTTCACGTTTAAAGAGCTGTCCGGGGTGGAATATATCTATGCCACCAAAAACAGTGACGGCGTAAATACCTCCTCCCTGTTGTCCGAAGGACTGAGTAGCATTGTCAACGCGATGACCTTCCCGAAAAATATGCGCTGGGGAGCGTATGATTTCAAATTCGTCCGTCCGATCCGCTGGTTGGTAGCTCTTTTCGGCCAGGAGATTATTGATCTTGAAATCACCGGAGTCAAAGCCGGGAATGTTAGCCGGGGACACCGGTTCCTGGGAACAGAAACGGTCATCGTCGAGCCGTCACAGTATGTGGAGGCTATGCGCAGCCAGCATGTACTGGTGGATGTGAAGGAACGTGAAGAACTGATTCTGAACCAGATCCACAAGCTGGCTGAAGAAAAGAACTGGACCATCGCGATCAAAGAGGACTTGCTGGAGGAAGTACTGTTCCTGGTCGAAACTCCTACCGTGCTTTTCGGTACTTTCGATGCATCGTTCTTGAATATCCCGCAGGATGTGCTGATCACCTCGATGCGGGAGCATCAGCGTTATTTCCCGGTCTTTGACGCAGCGGGTGCACTTTTGCCTTTCTTCGTTACCGTACGCAACGGCAACGCACAGTCGCTGGACGTGATTGCCAAGGGCAATGAGAAAGTGTTGCGTGCCCGCTTGTCGGACGCGAAGTTCTTTTATGAAGAGGACCAGAGGCTGCAGATCAGCGATGCGCTGGCTAAACTCGAAAATATTGTGTATCACGAAGAACTGGGCAGCGTAGGCGACAAGGTCCGCCGGATTCGTGCAGTAGCTGACCGCCTGGCGGCTAAGCTGGGACTGTCCGATAGTACGGCTGCTGAAGTCAGCCGGACTGCTGATATTTGCAAATTCGATCTGGTTACACAAATGGTAAATGAGTTCTCGGAATTACAGGGAACCATGGGCGAAGATTATGCGCGCAAGGCCGGAGAACCTGAAGCGGTTGCCAGAGGAATCTTCGAACACTATCAGCCACGGTTCGCAGGAGATGCGGTGCCTGCGTCTGAAGTAGGGCTGGTTGTCAGTCTTGCGGATAAAATCGACACCATTGTCGGCTGCTTTTCGATCGGTATTATCCCGACAGGATCACAGGACCCGTATGCGCTTCGCCGCCAGGCGGCAGGTATTGTGCAGATCGTACTTGAGCATAAGCTGGCCATCTCTTTGCAGGAAATTTTTGATGCGGCGGTGGATGTGCATGAAAATTTACGCAAAGAGAAACATTTTACCCAAGACCTGCGTATAAACCTTTACGAGTTCTTCGGACTGCGAGTGAAACGTCTGTTATCCGACAATGTGCGCTATGATGTTGTGGATGCGGTGATTGCTGCAGGCTTTGATGATATCGTGGCTGTAGTAGGCAGAAGCCGTGCGCTTATGGATACTGTGAATGGTCAGGCTGATTTCAAAATCACCGTAGATTCACTGACACGGGTAAGCAATTTGGCGGCCAAAGCGGCTGAAGGAATCAACGTAGATCCTACTTTGCTGAAGGAAGAAGCGGAGCGCACACTTTATGAGACTTGGCAGGCTATACACAAGCCATACCAAGAAGCGCTGAGTGCCAGAAATGCAGAGGAAGCACTGAGGATTCTGTCCGGTCTGAAGGATGCAGTTACCGGGTTTTTCGATTCTGTAATGGTCATGGCCGAAGACGAACAGATTCGTGCGAACCGTCTGGCGCTGCTTGCAGGTATTGATGCGGACTCCAAAGCCTTTGCTGATTTTGGCAAGCTGGTGTGGTAGTCTCTTCCTGAGAAGACCCTTATGTCTGTATCGGAACCGGAAAAATGTACAACTTTGTGCAGTTATGGTATAGATCGATGGTTTGGGGTATAAATATACGGAACGGTGCCAATGCGTAAGTTGACATCCGTTCCGTATTTATGCTTTTCAAAGCAGGATTTCTGTTCGGCAAAGCGTATATATATTACACGGGAAATTGGTGATGCTCATGGAAGGTTCCCAGGAAAGAAAGATCGTAGTCGACGGGGATGCTTGTCCGGTGAAGCAAGAAATCATTGCGGCCGCCCGAAGCTTCGGGATCCCGGTAATTATGGTCTCATCCTATGATCATGTGCTTAAAGGGGAAGAAGGCGTCTCCATCGTTCAGGTGGACCGCGGGGCAGACAGCGCCGACCTGTACATCGCCAATCATATTTCTGCAGGAGACATTGTCGTTACGCAGGATTTTGGCCTTGCTGCACTTGCGCTTGGCAAACGCTGCAGGGTTTTGTCTAACCGCGGACAGGAGTATGACGATTCCACAATGGATTTTATGTTGGAGGGTAGGCATGCAAGGGCCGTGGAGCGCCGGCGGGGACACTATTCCAAGGGACCTAAAGCGATCACCACGGAAGAAAAAATTTATTTTCAACATAAACTGACAAAACTTTTAACACTTTTGCAGGAGAATGTACAACTATAGCGAATTATATTTACTTGTTAAGAGATGAAGGTGGTTGAAGTGGCTAGCGGACAAGGTAATATTCCGGAAGAGGTTATCGAGAGTGTGCTCGCACGGCATGACATTGTCGATACAGTCGGTAAGGTTGTCCATTTGTCCAAGCAGGGGAAATATTTATGGGGCCTCTGCCCGTTTCATTCGGAGAAAACTCCTTCCTTCACTGTAACCCCTGACAGGGGTGTCTTTCATTGCTTTGGCTGCGGTATGGGTGGAAATGCCATCAAATTCAGGATGGAAATCGAAGGATTATCCTTCCCCGAAGCAGTCCGAATCATGGCGGAAGAAAGCGATATATCTATTCCCGAAGGAGCAGGGGGGATTCAGTCTCCTCCTGACCCTGAGCGTGACCGGTTGATTCAGGCCTATGAGCTGTCGGCAAAATTTTATCATTTTCTGCTGAAGAATACGGAATACGGCACTGCCGCCATGGATTATTTGAGATCCCGGGGCTTCAGCGACAAAATGATCGACCAGTTCCAAATCGGCTACGCCCCGGACCGCTGGGATACACTGCTGCAGTTCCTCGAGAAAAGGAATTTTGATCTCGCTGAGATGGAAAAGGGCGGATTATTGTCTGCCAGAGGCGAGGGGAAAGGGTACATTGACCGCTTCCGCGGACGTGTCATTTTTCCGATTGCGAACCGCACAGGGAAGGTAATTGCTTTTGCCGGAAGAATTCTAGGGGACGGTCAGCCGAAATATTTGAATTCCCCGGAGAGCAGATTATTTAACAAAAGCCGGATTCTGTACAACTTGCACCAATCCAAAGCATCCATCCGCAAAACGCGGCAAATCGTCCTTTTTGAAGGATACGGTGATGTCATTTCGGCTTGGGAAGCAGGTGTGCATAACGGCGTAGCTACCATGGGCACCTCACTTACAGATGGGCATGTGGCGCTGATGAAGAGCCTGGGTGATGAAATTGTTCTGGCTTATGACGGTGACAAGGCGGGACAAGCTGCTGCGATTAAGGCGATCCCGATGCTGGAGGACAATGGCCTTCGGGTAAAGGTTGCCGTGCTTCCGAGCGGACTCGATCCCGATGAGTTCATCTCCCGTCATGGCGGTGAGCGTTTCAAGGATCAAGTCATTGATTCGGCAGTCTCATCGATTAAATTTAAGCTTATATATCTGAAAAAAAACCATATACTCCTAGAGGAAGACGGCAAAATTGCGTATGTCAAGGAGGCATTGGAGATTATTGCATCACTGCATTCCTCCACAGAGCGCGAGGTCTACCTGCGTGAAATCGCCTCTGAGCTGGAGCTGTCATATGATAGCTTGAAGCAGGACTGCAATTTACTTCGGGCTTCGATGCAAAAAAACATCCCCGAAGGGGATAATAACGACAAAAGGTGGAATAATGGTAGGCATAAAAAAGGGCAAGTGCAAACACCGACTTTGCTGCCGGCTTACCATGTTGCCGAAAGGCGCCTGCTGTCTTTGATGATACAGGACCCGGAAGCTGCCGCATATGTAGGCGAACGCCTCGGAGAAGAGTTTAACATCGATGATCATGCGGCAATAGCCGCTTATCTATATGCCTATTACGCGCAAGGCAAACCACCCGGCATCAGCCGGTTTCTATCATCGCTTCAGGATGACCGTCTGGAAAAGACTGCAACAGCCATTTCCATGATGGACACTCCACCGGACTGGAATACGCAGGTCCTGGATGATTGTATCCGTGAAGTGCGGAAATACCCCGTGCAACGCGGGATGGAACAAAAGCGCGAAGAGATGATTCAAGCTGAGAAATCAGGCGACTTTTTGCGTGCGGCACAAATTGCAAGTGAGATTATAGCCCTAGAGAGACAATGAGCAGTTGACAGGATGTACCTAGGGAGGAGGGAGTCGAATTATGGCGAACGATCAGCACACTGAACTGGAAGCGGAATTTACTCTGGATCAGGTGAAGGACCAGCTTATTGAGCAAGGCAAGAAAAGATCATCATTGAACTACAAAGATATTATGGAGAAATTGTCGCCGTTTGATCAGGACCCCGAGCAAATGGAGGAGTTCTACGAGCAACTGAGTGATTTGGGTATCGAGGTTGTGAATGAGAATGACGAAGAGGTGAACAGCCTCCGGCCAAGTGAGGATAATGAGGACAAAGACAGCGATGATTTCAGCTTCGACGACGATTTGTCACTCCCGCCCGGAATTAAGATTAATGACCCGGTCCGGATGTATCTGAAGGAAATTGGACGGGTGCCGCTGTTGTCGGCTGACGACGAGGTAGAACTGGCGATGAGAATCAAAAACGGGGATGAGGAAGCAAAACGCCGTCTGGCTGAAGCGAACCTGCGTCTCGTAGTTAGTATCGCCAAACGGTATGTCGGACGCGGAATGCTATTCCTGGACCTGATTCAGGAAGGTAATATGGGTCTGATCAAAGCTGTTGAGAAATTTGACCATAACAAAGGATTCAAATTCAGTACGTATGCGACCTGGTGGATTCGTCAGGCTATCACACGGGCGATTGCAGACCAGGCCCGGACTATCCGGATTCCGGTACACATGGTAGAAACCATTAACAAGCTGATCCGGGTATCCCGTCAGCTGCTGCAGGAGCTTGGACGTGAGCCGTCGCCGGAGGAAATTGCCGCCGAGATGGAGCTGACAGTAGAAAAGGTCAGAGAAATTATGAAGATTGCCCAGGAGCCGGTATCTCTGGAAACGCCGATTGGTGAAGAGGATGATTCGCATTTGGGTGATTTCATCGAGGATCAGGAGGCTCTTGCACCTGCGGATGCGGCTGCTTATGAGCTGCTGAAGGAACAGCTGGAGGATGTGCTGGACACGCTCACCGAGCGTGAAGAGAATGTGCTTCGTCTGCGTTTTGGCCTGGATGACGGACGGACGAGAACGCTCGAGGAAGTTGGTAAAGTATTCGGCGTTACCCGTGAGCGGATTCGCCAGATCGAGGCAAAGGCCTTGCGCAAGCTTCGCCATCCGAGCCGCAGCAAACGTCTTAAGGATTTCCTCGAATAGTTGTTATGAACCGGACCTTCTGCTGCACGGTGGCAGGAGGTCTTTTATCTTGAATAGAAGCAAGTGCCAGAGTCAAGGTCCGAAAGAGGGTTGAGCCGTTGAACTTGGAAAAACGTGAAATTATTTTAAGAGAAATTCAGTACTGGAGAAGAAGTAAAGTGTTGCCGGAGCAGTATTGTGATTTCCTGACCAACCTCTATGATGATGAAGCAGAGGTGAAGGACAGTAATCCGATTTCATTCCGCAATCTTCAGCAGGGAAGCATCAAAATTTGGCTGTTTGGTTTTGGAATTATTTCCTTGATTTTCTTGATTAGTCTTTATTTTAGCGTTTTTCCCTGGCCTTTGCAACTTGCAACAGCACTCTGTGTCCTAATTGTTTGTTATGGTTACTCCGCCATTTACCGGGACCGGAACAACATGATCAGTCTCATGCTCGCAGGGATAGGCAGCATATTAACGCTGGGATTTGGATTATGGCTGATTGCACTACATAACCTGGACCCGGACTTCTGGAGGCCTTTGCTGATTGCAGGCTGCGGACTGCTGTGGGTCGTTCTTGGTTTTCTCCTTCGCATTAGCCTTTTGCATTTTTGCGGTTTTGCTTTTTGGACCCTGCTTTATGCAGGATTCTTCGGTCAGGTGCGTCCGGACGCCTCTATTCTTGAACTGGAGCTGCTGTATCTGCCGCTGTGTGTGCTTATGGTATGGCTGAGCTGGCTGCTGCATCACCGGGTAAATGGTGTTTCAGGAGTCTACCTGGGCGTTGGTGTTTCGCTGTGGATTATGCCTGAGATCGATGCATTGCTGCTGAGACCTGACTTTCCGCAGTGGGTTTCGCTAATACTGATATTGAAGATTGCGGCAGGTCTTGCTCTGCTGTTTATTTTCCGTAAAAAATGGATAACGTGGGTGACCTCATGAATAACAATAAATTATCAAACCGGCTTCAGCTTGTACTGGAGCAAATTCCGCAGGGCAGCGTGGTCGCCGATATCGGCTCCGATCATGCGCTTTTGCCTGTAGCGGCTGTAGGTAGTGGCCGGGTACGATCTGCTATCGCAGGAGAGGTGAATCCGGGACCGTTTGAAGCTGCCCGAAGAGGGGTGGCTGAGGCCGGACTAGGGAAGGCAATTGCCGTACGGCGCGGCGACGGGCTTGAGGTGCTGGAGCCTGGAGAAGTGGATTGCATTACTATCGCAGGTATGGGGGGAGCCCTCATTGCTTCAATTCTGGATCGTGGGTTGAACCTTGGAAAGCTTGAAGGTGTTAAGACTCTGGCTCTGCAGCCGAATGTGGGAGAGGATATTCTCCGCCGCTGGCTTTTGAACCACGGGTGGGTACTTACCGCCGAGCATATTCTGGAGGAAGACGGCAAGATCTATGAAATTCTGACGGCAGTGAGGGAAGCGGCTGCTGCCGGAATTACGAATGAACAGCTATATCAGGAGCTTAGATTGTCTTCCGGTGTGGTATGTGACCGTGAGCTACTGCTGGAGATGGGACCTTGGCTGCTTCAGGCGCCCAATGAAGCCTTCTTCAGCAAATGGCAAGGGGAGATTGATAAGCTCGAAGGCATTCTTACTTCTCTGTCACGCTCGGAGCTGGAATCTGCGGAGGAGAAACGGGGTAAGATCAAAGCACAGATCAGACGAATTACGGAGGTGCTGGAATGTTTGCCAAAGGCCAAACTGTAATCGGTTATATGGAGCAGCTTGCTCCCAAACATCTGGCGGAGGAATGGGATAACGTGGGCCTCCAGCTGGGATCTCTGCAAAAGGAGATTAGTGGCGTCCTTGTGGCGCTTGATGTGAATGAAACTGTTGTGGACGAGGCTATTGTCCGGGGCTGCAATCTGATTATCGCCCACCATGCGATTATTTTCCGCCCGATCAAGGGAATTCAGACCGATACTCCAATGGGTAAGCTCTATGAGAAGCTGATCAAAAATGATATTGCCGTCTATATCAGCCACACGAATCTGGATGTGGCAGAAGGTGGTATGAATGATTGGATGGCCGAAGCTCTTGGCATTCAGGAAGGTGCTCCGATCAAGGATATCCATACTGAACAGTTATCCAAACTGGTGGTCTTTGTGCCAAAGGATCATCACCAGAAGGTGCTGGATGCCATCTTGAATGCTGGTGCCGGTTGGATTGGCAATTACAGCCACTGCAGCTTCAATATTGAAGGGTACGGCACATTCATGCCAAGGGAAGGCTCTGATCCGTTCCTTGGGGAGCAGGGCAAGCTGGAGCGTGCGGAGGAAATCCGTATTGAAACGATTGTTCCCCTGCCTATCCGGAACAAAGTCGTGCAGGCCATGCTGAAGGCCCATCCTTACGAAGAGGTGGCTTATGACCTTTATTCCATGGACCTCAAGGGTCGTAGCTTCGGACTGGGCCGGGTAGGGAAGCTTAAGGAGCCGATTACGTTAGGCCAATTCATTGAAACGGTCAAAAGCGGACTACAGGTGGACCATGTGCGCGTCGTCGGCGACTTAAACCGCCCCATCCGTAAAGCTGCCGTAATGGGGGGCTCCGGGGCAAAGTATTACAACAGTGCCATCTTCAAAGGAGCAGATGTGCTGGTGACTGGGGACATTGACTATCACACAGCCCAGGATGCTGCACTGGCAGGCATCGCCCTGATTGATCCGGGACATAATGCAGAGAAAATTATGAAAGTGAAGGTAGCCGAATGGATGACGGGTAAGCTGACTGAGCATAAGTACGATACAGCTGTACATGTCTCTCAAGTGAACACGGAGCCTTTTGCATTCCTGTAAAGCCACATATTTACACTTGTGCGTCAAGGTGCAAGTCTGTATAATATACAATGTTGTTCAGGAAAGTTTGACAGACAATCGCCGGTGCGCGTGAAGACGCCGCGGGAGGAAAGTCCGGGCTCCACAAGGCAGGGTGCTGGATAACGTCCAGTCGGCGCGAGCCGAAGGATAGTGCCACAGAAATGGACCGCCGATGGCCGCCTTCGGGCGGCACAGGCAAGGATGGAACCGAGGTGTAAGAGACCCCGAGGAACGCTGGTGACTTCGTTCCTGGTAAACCCCATCTGGAGCAAGACCTAATGAGACGCAGCTTCTCCTTACGGAAGAAGCAGCCTTCGCCTGAGGCGCGTCTAGGTTGGTCGCTGGAGCTGTGCAGTAATGTATGGCCTAGATAGATGATTGTCGCTTATGGTGGGAGGGTAGTTCCCGTTTGAACCACGACGAGCACAGAACCCGGCTTACGGCAAACTTTCCTAACTGACAACTTATAGACAAAATGAATCTACTGATCGCTAATGATAAGACAGGGGCTGTCCCAAACTAACATGGCCTGACGGCCACCATCATGAATGAAAATGTCTTGGCTTGTGAATCTGTGTCTTCCATAATGGAAGTGCAGGTCACAGGCCGAGGCTTTTTTGGTAGGACATACTCTGAGTCCCAAACCGGCCGATTGTATCCCACGAGTACCGCCAATTGTTGCTATGAGCACGTGTATAAAAATCCTTTTACTTGAGGGTACATGACCTGCGTCAAACTGATTCCAGGGGTGATGTGGATGGAGGCGATTTTAGAAAGATGCGCGGGGCTAGACGTTCACCAAG